>NZ_JBHSED010000008.1:0-38847 GCF_042651945.1 Cohnella boryungensis
ACGACCGAAGCCGTCTTCCGACGTTTTTGTTTCTTACGCTCAATGTTCAGTTTTCAAAGAACCATTCGGTGTTTCTTTTTTCAGTGCCGCTCGAAGCGACTTAAATAATATAGCACAGGCCTTTAGAACTTTGCAACCCTTTTTCAAAACTAAATTTAATGTTTTTTCAAACGCGTCTAACGCAGCCCTTGAAAGCTGTGCCAGCTCCCCTGAATGCCAACAAAAAACCGGTTATCCGCCCGAAGGCGAACAACCGGTATCACATCCTAATATAGACGTACAATGAGCTTAACGATCTCTCATATGCGGGAACAGAAGGACATCGCGAATCGACGGCGCATCGGTCAGCAGCATGACCAGCCGGTCAACGCCGATGCCCAGACCGCCGGTCGGCGGCATGCCGTGCTCCAGCGCGCGAATGAAATCGTCGTCCATCTCATGCGCTTCGTCGTTGCCTGCTTCCTTCTCGGCCAGTTGAGCCTCGAAGCGCTGCCGCTGATCGATAGGATCGTTCAGCTCGGTGAATGCGTTCGCGTGCTCGCGAGCTACGATGAACAGCTCGAAGCGATCCGTGAACCGCGGATCGGCCTCGTTCTTCTTGGCCAGCGGCGAGATCGCCACCGGGTGCCCGGTTACGAACGTAGGCTGAATCAGCGTATGCTCGCAGAACGTTTCGAAGAAGGCGTTCACGATATGTCCGAACGTCATATGCTTCTCGACCGGAACCTTGTGCTCCTTGGCCAGCGCGTGCGCCTGCTCGTCCGTCATCTGCGCCGTGAAGTCCACGCCGACCGTCTCGCGAATCAGCTCGGTCATCGAAACCCGGCGCCATGCCGGCGTCAGGTCGACCTCTTGCTCCTGATACGTAATCTTCGTCGTACCGAGAACCTCTTGCGCGATATGGGCAATCAGCGCCTCCGTCAGCCGCATGATATCCTCGAAATCGGCGTAGGCCTCATACAGCTCGATCATAGTAAACTCAGGATTGTGGCGCGTAGAGATGCCTTCGTTGCGATATACGCGTCCAATCTCGTACACCTTCTCCAGACCGCCGACGATCAGTCTTTTCAGATGCAGCTCGATCGCGATACGCATGTACAGCTCCATATCCAGAGCATTATGATGCGTCTCGAAAGGGCGGGCAGCGGCGCCGCCGGCAATGGTATGCAGCGTAGGCGTCTCTACCTCAAGATAACCGCGATCGTCCAGATAACGGCGCATCGACTGGATAATCCGCGAGCGGGAAATGAAGGTCTTCTGTACGTCGGGATTCACGATCAGGTCCACGTAACGCTGACGATAACGGGTTTCTACATCCTTCAAGCCATGAAACTTGTCCGGCAGCGGAAGCAAAGACTTGGTCAGCACCTCAAGATCGTCCACCTTGATCGAGGTCTCGCCCGTCTTCGTCTTGAATACGACACCCTTCACGCCAATGATGTCGCCGATGTCCAACAGATCGAAAGCCTTGTACTTATGCTCGGGAACCGAATCCTGCCGAACGTAGATTTGAATTTTGCCGCTGAGGTCCTGAATGTGGGCGAACGCCGCCTTGCCCATTACGCGCTTCGTCATGATCCGGCCCGCGACGTTGACCTGAAGAGCCAGCTCGTCCAGCTCCTCCTTCGACATCTCCGAATATTGCGCGAAAAGCTCTCCCCCATGGTGCGTGCGGTCGAACTTGATGCCGAACGGATCAATGCCCAGCTCCCGCAGCTCGTCCAGCTTGTTGCGACGGATTTGCAGCAATTCGCCTAATTCGACCGTTTCTGTCTGTTCCGTATGTTCCATCATTTCGTTCTCCTTCGTTTAAATCTGATTTGACCTTCCTCAAGCGACGCCGTCTCCGCGGTTAACAGGCAAAAAAGCTTCCGAAGGAAGCTTTTTTATCCCGGTCAATCGGCTTCTCCGTCCTTGTGGCGGCGACTAACCTTATCTATATCGCGACCAGCCGCGTTAGCTACATCTTGATATCGACGATTTTGTATTGAATGATGCCCGCAGGAACGCTCACTTCAACGGTCGTGCCTTTTTTCTTCCCGATAATGGCTTTGCCTACCGGACTCTCGTTGGAGATTTTATTGTTCAGCGGGTCGGATTCGGCCGTGCCGACAATGGTGTATTCCATCGAGTCGCCATATTCGAGATCCTCTACGACGACAGTCGATCCGATGCTCACCGTCTCAAGGTCGATTTCCTCATGGTTGATGATTCTCGCGTTGCGAAGCATTTTCTCCAAGGTAATGATTCGGCCCTCGATGAACGCTTGTTCGTTTTTGGCGTCTTCGTATTCGGAGTTCTCGCTAATATCGCCATAACCGATGGCAACTTTGATGCGTTCCGCAACTTCGCGGCGCTTGACGGATTTAAGGTTTTCGAGTTCATCTTCCAGTTTCTTCAAACCCTCCTGGGTTAGAAGCACTTCTTTGTCGCTCATCTCACCGATCTCCTGTCATGGAAAGATTTTCGAGGTTGCTATCCAAATATATGGTGGGGTTCGTCAGATGGCATCATCTTCCATGATGCGCGTCTGCGATTTTCCTGATGCTCGGGCGAATATTGGTACTGATTATATTTCAAGCCCTGATAAATGTCAATTCGCGGAAAAGCCCCTTTGAAATCGCTTCCTCTTAGTGTACGAGGATTTCTCCGGATTCAGAAGCTCCGTCCGCTTCACGAGCCAGAATTTCGTCCACCCGAATCACGTAGTTGCCTAATTCGGACTCCACTTCAGCTCTCGACTGAAGCTCCATGATCGAATTTTTGGCAGCTGCGGAGTCCGGCAGGCCTTTCAGGTACCAGGCCAGGTGCTTGCGCATTTCCCGGACGGCGACCTTTTCCCCGCGCAACTCGGTCAATCTGTCCATGTGCAGCATCGCGATCCGAATTCTCTCTCTCGGCGACGGGTCCGGCAGCAGTTCTCCCGTAGTCAGGAAATGTACGGTGCGATACAGCATCCAAGGGTTGCCAAGCGCGCCTCTGCCGATCATGACCCCGTCGCAATTCGTATGCTCAAGCAGCCGCTTGGCATCTTCCGGAGTAAATACGTCGCCGTTGCCGATAACCGGAATGTTCACCGCCTGCTTCACGTCCCGCAGAATGTCCCAGTTCGCCTTCCCTGTATACAGTTGTTCGCGAGTCCGGCCATGCACGCTGACGGCCGCTCCACCGGCGCGTTCGACGGCTTGCGCGTTCTCAACGGCATAAATATGCTCGTCGTCCCACCCGATTCTCATCTTCACCGTGACCGGCTTTTTGGCTGCATCCGCAGCGTAGGAGACCATCTCGTAGATTTTTTTCGGATCAAGCAGCCATCTTGCGCCCGCATCGCACTTCGTCACCTTCGGAACCGGACAGCCCATGTTAATGTCGATAATGTCCGCATTCGTATTCTGATCCACGAACTTCACCGCTTCTACAAGGGATTCCTTATCCCCTCCGAAAATTTGCAGGCTTAACGGCTTCTCGCGTTCATCCACGAACAGCATTTCCAGCGTTCTCTGGTTGCCGTGCAGGATCGCCTTGTCGCTGACCATCTCCGCACAGACGAGACCGCATCCGAACTCCTTGGCAATCAGTCGAAACGCCGGATTACAGACTCCCGCCATCGGGGCCAGCACGACATTATTGTTCATCTTTACGTTACCGATCTTAAGCATTCCATGTTGCTCCTTTCATAGCCCTCGTTCCTCCGAGGAGTTGTAATGCGAGATGCCTTCCTCCTGCAGAGAGAAGGACGAAAGCTCCTCCATCCATGGAAAAGGAGATTCGTCCGGCCAGACGTCCCGCAATGGAACCAGTACAAATGCCCGCTCTCCCATTCGGGGATGCGGGAGCGTCAGTTCGGGAGTGTCTATGGACTCTTCTCCGTAAACCAGCAAATCCAAGTCTATATTGCGAGGTCCCCAGCGAATGTCCCGAACCCGGCCCATCTCCTGCTCGATCGCCAGTAAGCGTCGAAGCAGGGCCACCGGATCAAGCGCGGTCCTCAAGCTGAGAGCCATATTCAAAAAGGACGGCTGATCCGTATAACCCACGGGAGCAGTCTCGTATGCGGGGGAGATGCGCAGCACCTCCAGCTCGGGATCGGCTCGCAGCCTTCGTATCGCTTCGTTCAATGCGGATTCCCGGTCACCCAGGTTGGCGCCAAGCGCCACGTATGCGTCTTGCACGTCTCTTCAGTCCTCTACAGGTACGACGGTTCCGTCCGGCCCTCTTGTTCTTCGCAGCTCCACGGTGACTCCGTCAAAGGTAATATCGAACGGTGGATTCGGTTTGGTAACCGATACCGTTACAGTATGGATACTAGTATACGTACCGAGTACCGCGGACGCAATATTTTCGGCGAGCGTCTCAATCAGCTTAACCGGCGGCCCTTCCACAATCTTCTTCGCCAGCGCGTGAATCTCCGCGTAATTGACCGTGTCGCCGACATCGTCGCTGCGCGCGGCGAGACTTAAGTCCAGACGCATATCCAAATCCACGAAGTATTTCTGACCCAGCTTATTCTCCTCTGGAAACACGCCGTGATACCCATAAAACACCATTCGTTTCAGCCGCATTCTATCCATTTCGCATCCTGCTCCCTTTTCCGTGGCTTCGATAGACAATGGCATCGCTCATCGCCGCAATCTGCTTGGTCAGCGGCACTTCATGCACGCGCACGATCTGACAGCCTTGAGCAATGCCCAGTGCCGTCGTCGCTCCAGTGCCGTCGTCCGCATCCGCTGCCGCCACGCCGAGCGTGTGCTGAATCACCCTTTTGCGGGAAGCCGCCAATAGCACCGGGTAGCCGAGCTGCGCCACCTCGCCCAATCGGCCCAGCATCTCCAGATTCTCCTCGTAATCCTTCGCGAACCCGATTCCGGGATCGACCCAGATGAGCTCCTCCCCTACTCCGGCAGCTCGGGCAAGCTCCACGCTGGCCCGCAAATCCTTCAGCACCTCGGGGAAAAAGTCCGCATAGTCCCGCTCCGGCCGGTTGTGCGTCAGAATGACCGGACAGCCATATTTCACCGCAACTCCGGCCATCTCCGGGTCGCGCTTGAAGCCCCATACGTCGTTAACGATATGGGCGCCCGCTTCCAACGCCTGACGCGCAACCTCCGCCTTATACGTATCGATGCTGATCGGCAGCTTAACGCGTTCCCGCACCGCCCGGATTACCGGAATGACTCTGCTTAATTCCTCATCGAGAGAGACGGGAGCATATCCCGGCCTTGTCGATTCTCCTCCGATATCGATGATGTCCGCGCCCTCGGAAGCCATCTGCTCCGCCCGTTCAACGGCTGCTTCTACTGCATGATAACAGCCGCCGTCCGAGAACGAGTCCGGCGTTGCGTTCAGTATGCCCATAATCAGCGTACGATGCCCAAGCTCCAGCGTAAGTCCATCAGCCATATGATAGGTACGTCTATAAAATGTCGGGTTCATCCTCTATCGTTCCTTTCCGCCGCCGCTCGGTAGAGCCGCATAAGACGAGAAGTGATCGGCCCGCCCTCGGCCCGGCCTCCCGGAGGGCCTCCCTGTCCGCTTGCATCCTCCAAACGCGTAACCGGAACGATCTCCTGAATGGAATTCGTCAGGAAGACTTCGTCGGCTCCAGCGATCTCTTCCCAGCCGTAACAGCCGATCTCCACACGTATACCCTCGCGCTCAGCCATCTGAATCACATAAGCGCGGGTAATCCCTTCGAGCAATCCCGTTTCCGCCGCCGGCGTATACAGCTTGCCGTTCAATAGCCAGAATACGTTGCTGACCAGTCCTTCGACGATTCGTCCGTCGCCGTTCAGGAACAGCCCCTCCGTACCGGCAGGGGCCCCGGATTCCAGCAATTCCCTCTTGGCTGCGATATTATTCATATAATGGAACGATTTTGTCCGGTGAGCGCCCTCCGGCGTGCTTCTCGGCAGCTTTAGCAGACGCAGGATTTTACCGTGGCGCGTCGCAGGATCATCCGTCGCCAGCCCCTTGGCATAGACGATCTCGTTCGGCGCAGCGTAAGCGCCGGTCGGAAGACCGATCTCTCCTTCTCCGGCCGATACCGACCAGCGAATGTAGCCGTCAGAGAGGCCGTTGGCTTGAAGCAGCTCTCCTATTCGCCGCCTCATCGCATCCGGATTAGGCGCATAGCGAATCCCCATCATGGCGCAGCCTTCCTCAAGGCGTTTTGCGTGCTCCTCCAGCAGCCATGGGCGACCGCCGTAGGTCCGCATCGTTTCGAACAAGCCCATTCCGTACAAAAAGCCGTGATCGAATGCGGAGATCACGGCTTCGTTGCGACTCATCAATTGTCCATTGTACAGAATGCTCATGCTCGCATTCCTGTTTTCAGGCTCAAGAAGTTGCGCAGAATTCTCAGCCCGTTATCGGTCATGATCGACTCCGGATGGAATTGCACCCCTTCCACGGCATATTCCTTGTGCCGCAGCCCCATAATCAGCCCGTCCTCCGTCTCCGCGCTGATCTCCAGGCAATCGGGCAGCGTGTCGCGCTTCACAATCAGGGAATGGTAACGGGTCGCCGTGAATGGGGAAGGCAAGCCCTCGAATACCGTTTTTCCGTCGTGCTTGATCTCGGAGGTTTTCCCGTGCATCAGCTGATCGGCGCGAATCACCTCGCCGCCGAAAGCCTGTCCAATCGCTTGATGCCCCAGACATACGCCGAAGATCGGAATCTCTCCCTTGAAGCGCTCCAGCAGAGCGAGACTGATGCCCGCCTCGTTCGGCGTGCAGGGTCCGGGAGAAATCAGAATGTGGTCTGGCGAAAGCTTGGAGATGCCTTCAAGGTCGATCTCGTCGTTGCGGTGCACCACGATCTCTTCGCCGAGCTCGCCCAAATATTGCACCAGATTATACGTAAAAGAATCGTAGTTGTCGATCACCAGAATCATGTCGGTTCAACCTGCCCTTCGCTGTACTGCACCGCTTTCCAAAGCGCCTTGGCCTTGTTCAAGGATTCGTGGAATTCCCGTTCCGGATCGGAGTCGATGACAATTCCGGCTCCGGCTTGAATGTGGCATACCCCGTCTTGAAGCGCGATCGTACGAATAATTATATTTAATTCCATATTCCCGCTATAGTCAATCCACCCCATTGCGCCGGTATACGGCCCTCTGCGGGTGGGCTCAAGCTCTTCGATGATTTCCATCGTTCGGATTTTCGGCGCTCCGGTAATCGTTCCTCCCGGAAAGACAGCCGCCACGACATCCAGCGCGTCCTTGCCATCCTGCAGCGTCGCCTCCACCTGGGATACGAGGTGCATGACATGGGAGTAACGCTCCACGGTTAACAGCTCCGGAACCTTCACGGTTCCGTATGCGGCGACTCGTCCAAGATCATTGCGCTCCAGATCGACCAGCATCACATGCTCGGCCCGCTCTTTTTCGCTGCCAAGCAGCTCGGCCTCCATCGCCCGGTCCTCCTCGACCGATCTTCCTCGCCGTCTCGTCCCGGCAATCGGTCTGGTCGACAGCCGGCCTCCGGCCAGCTTCACGAGCAGCTCGGGGGAGGCGCTGACCAACGAGAATGCGGGCGTACGCAGCAAGCCCATATAGGGCGAAGGATTAACCATACGCAACCACTCGTACAGCGTCTCGGGTGCAGCGGAGGTCGGTCGGCTTTGCCGCATGGCCAGATTGGCCTGGAACACATCGCCCTGTCCAATGTATTGTTGGATGGCGCGAACCGCCTCTTCATACTCTGATTTGCTCATGGAGGTGCTCAGACCGGGCAGCCGCTCGACATCAATCTGCAGATTGTCCTGCTCCATCCGATTGCGCATCCCCTGATGGCGGCTCAAGGATGCCTCTGTCTGTCCGAAGCTCAGCCACTCGGTCCATTGCGCTTCCATGTCGGCCGCCCGATTCCGCTTCTCGCCGAATAGGCGCTCCATGGATACGTCGTCCGGCATCTGGTCCAGCCTAGCGTGGACGGCACAGTAGACCGCGCCTTCCGCATGGTCTGCGATCCATAGCTCCTCATAACGCCCGAAGACATAATCCGGCCAGCCCAGATCGTTCCGCGCGAATGAGGGCAGCCTTTCCAGACTTCGTACGACATCATAGCTCAAGAAGCCCAGAATGCCCCCTATGCAATCCGGAACTCCTTCGGGCTTAGGCGCCCGCCATGGGGCGATCCATTGGCGGAGCAGCTCAAGCGGCGCTCCTCTAGCTCTCTTCGTCTCCTCGGGATTTCCGTCCCATTCGCGAATAAGCGCCTCTTCGCCCGTCCCTTCAATAATCGACACCGGCCGCAGGCCGAAAAGAGTATACCGACCTTCCTTGCCGCTTTCAAGCAGGCAAGAATAAGGAGCGGCTTCTTCCCATGCCCGGTCCCAGAATGCGGGCAGCAGCCCTCCCGATTCGGGCACAAACTTGCGTATATACGGAAGTAAGGCGTAGCCGCCTTCTTGTCTCCATTGTTTCCATTGACTCATCGCTATGACTTCTTGCACGGCTGTTGCTCCATTCCCTGATTCCTGCGAAGTGACTTTCTTATTATGCAGAATACCACAAATCCGCCTTCTCCTGCCGCCTTGCGAGAACTTTCCTTCTCCGGCTTAGGGTGACGCTTCCCCGACAGCTCAAACAGCCCTCGCCAAAGGCGAGGGCTGGGATTAAAGCGGATTAGTTGTCGAAGTTGAACAACGGCGTGCTGAGGTAACGCTCGCCATTGGACGGAACGACCGCTACGACGCGCTTGCCTGCGCCGAGCTCCTTCGCGACTTTGAGGGCTGCGAAGATCGCCGCGCCGGAGGAAATGCCGACCAGAAGACCTTCTTTCTTAGCAACCGTACGCGCCGTCTCGAAAGCTTCTTCGTTCTCGACCGTAATGACTTCGTCATAGACCTCACGATTCAGAATGTCCGGAATGAAGTTCGCGCCGATCCCTTGAATCTTGTGAGGGCCCGGTCCGCCGCCCGACAGCAGCGGGGAAGCTGCAGGCTCAACCGCATAGACTTTAATGTTCGGGAAGTTCTGCTTCAGCACTTCGCCAGCGCCGGAGATTGTTCCGCCCGTTCCAATGCCGCTGACGAAAGCGTCGATCTTGCCGTCGTAGGAATTAATGGCTTCCACGATTTCGGGGCCGGTTGTCTCGCGGTGAATTTTCACATTAGCCTGATTTTTGAATTGTTGAGGCATGAAGTAGTCCGCATTTTCCTTCACGATCTCTTCCGCCTTCTTGACGGCGCCGTTCATGCCTTCCGATCCCGGGGTAAGAACAAGCTCGGCCCCGTATGCGCGGAGCAGATTGCGACGTTCCACGCTCATGGTCTCAGGCATAACGAGAATAGCGCGGTACCCCTTGGCGGCAGCAACCATCGCCAATCCGATCCCGGTATTTCCGCTCGTCGGCTCGACGATCGTGCTGTTGCCCGGTTGAATCAGCCCTTGCTTCTCGGCTTCCTCGACCATGCTGATCGCGATGCGATCCTTGACGCTGGAGCCTGGATTCTGGTATTCCAGCTTCACGTAGATTTCCGCGCTTCCTTCCGGAACAACACGATTCAAGCGTACGAGCGGCGTATCGCCGATGAGTTGAGTCACGTTCTGAACAATCTTAGCCATAAGTCTTGTTCCCTCCCACAAAATAGCGGCTGTGCGCCTATTCTTAATCCGACTAAAACGGTTGGTTTTAACTCTGTCTTCATCTTATCAAACCATTGAGAGGATTGTCAATAGCTGGTTAGGTGGTCTGGTTCGATCCGAGCAGATCCAAGGTCAGCGCCGAAGACCATAGAGAGGCTTGCAGCTTGGAGTCCTTCACGCTCGCTTCGTATTTGCGAAGCAGTTGCTGCTCCATATCCCGAACCGAGACGCCTTTGCCGAGCGCAAGCTGCTTCCTGGCCTCCTCGCGGATCTCTTCCATCGGTCGGGATTGCGTCTGGCTTCTTCCGTTCAGCCGAATGATTGCAAAGCCCTGATCGGTCGGAATCGGCCCCCTCACCTCTCCGACCTGCATAGAAGCCGCTGCCGTAAGCACCGATTCGGCGGCAAACGGATCGTCGGATTCGACCCAGCCGAGCTCCCCTCCTTGATCCGCCGTGAAATCATCCAGCGAGAAGGCTCTGGCCAGCTCCGCGAAATCCTCACCCTGTTCGAGCTTGATCAGAATCTCCCGAGCCGACTTTTCCGTCTGAACGAGAATATGCGCCAGCTGATATTTCTTCACCGGATCGAACTGTTCGCGATGCTCATCGAGATACCGATCGATCTCCTCCGCCGTGACGGTTACGGTTCGAAGCGTCAGCTTCTCCAGCAGCAGGCGATAGCGGGCATCCTCCCGCACCTCCTCGCGAGTCATGCCGAGCTGCTCGTTCATGGAACGATAAAACTCTTCTTCATTCTCGTAGCCTTGCCTCATCATGGCCAGCTCTCGATCCAGTTCCTCGTCCGTCGCCTCAATGCGCAGAGACTTGGCTTCCGCGCTGACAGCTTCGGCGAGTATCATGCTTCTGAGCACTTGAGAACCGTAAGAGGCCAACAGCCGGTCCAGCAACTGTTGGCGGGAAATGGACATTGTCCCTACCGTCGCGATGACATCATCGTCCGAAGCCGTACCCGAAGGTTCGTTGCCGCTAGGTGCAAGCTCTTCGCCCTTGTTGCAGCCCGATGCAATCATCATCAGAGTCGTCAGGAGGGCCAGCAGTACGAGCGGCGGCATGCGCCGTATCGTCTCCCTCATCGGCGATCCTCCTCCCTCATTCCCGATCCGTCAGGCGAACCAACTTCTCCAGCTCTTCCGCTTCGAACAAAAATTTTTCATTGCAGTAATGGCAATGCAGCTCCGCTTGGCCGTCTTCGTCGATCATCCCCCGAAGCTCGCTTCTGCCTAGCGTGATTAGCGCCCGTTCAAATCTTTCCCGCGAGCAGTGGCAATAGAATACAGGCTCCAGCGTCTGATGGACGGTTATCTCATCCCCCACCAGAAAGCGCAGCAAGCTCTCCGGCGTCTCTCCCTGATCCAGCAGCGCAGTGACGTGAGGCATCGCGGCGATCGCTTGCTCCAGTCGGACAAGGTTGGCCTCCGTCAAACCAGGCATGACCTGGACGATGAAGCCGCCCGCATGAATGACGGAATTGTCCGTATCGACAAGTACGCCTAAGCCGACGGCCGAAGGGGTTTGTTCGGATTCCGCAAAATACAAAGTGAAATCCTCCGCGATCTCCCCGGAAATAATCGGGACGCTGCCGCGATAAGGGTCCTTCAGCCCGAGATCCTTGGTGACATGCAGCTGACCTGTACGTCCGACCACCCCCGCTACGTCAAGCTTGCCTTGGCTGTTGCTGGGCAGATGAACATGCGGATTGTCTACATAACCCCGTACCTGGCCCGCCGCATTGGCATCCACCACGATCTGGCCGATCAGGCCGTCGCCTTTCACTTGAACGGTGAGCTTCTCTTCGCCCTTGAGCATAAAACCGAGCATGGCTGCCGCCGTTGCCGTTCTTCCCAACGCGGCCGTCGCCGTCGGGTACGTATCCTGTCTTCGCTGCAGCTCCGACACCAATTCTGTCGTGCGTGCCGCAAACAAGCGCAAGCCGCCGTTCCATGCGGTCGCGCGTATGATTTCGTCTTTCATGCCGTTTGCCCTCCTTTCGCACAATCGTTCAATCTAGATTTACCCATTACGTTCATATACAATTCGCAAGCCTTCGAGCGTAAGCAAGGCGTCGACGACTTCAATCGTCTCCGATTCCCCGGCAATCAGCTCCGCCAAGCCGCCAGTGGCAATAACGCGCGGCTTAACATCGAACTCTTTACTGATTCGCCTAACAATGCCATCCACCTGGCCGGCATAGCCGTAGATAATGCCGGATTGCATCGCCGCCACAGTATTGCGGCCGACGACAGTCTTCGGCTTCGACAGCTCGATTCGCGGCAGCTTGGCCGCGCGTTGGTAGAGGGCCTCCGCCGAAATTCCGATGCCGGGCACGATAGCGCCTCCCAGATAGGCTCCCGACCCATCGATGTAATCGAAGGTCGTTGCCGTTCCGAAATCAACGATGACAAGAGGCGCGCCGTATTGCTCGATTCCCGCAACCGCGTTCACGATGCGGTCGGCTCCGACTTCCCGCGGGTTCTCATAACGAATGTTCAGGCCCGTCTTGATGCCCGGGCCGATTACCAGCGCTTCCTTGCCCACGTATGTCTGAAACAGCTTCTCCAGCGTACCCATGATCGGAGGCACGACGCAGGAGAGAATAACGCCCTCGATCTGCTCCGCCCGAACGCCGGCAAGCTTAAAGAGATTGCTGATCAGCACGCCGTACTCGTCCACGGTCGCCGAGCGATTCGTACTCAGACGCCAGTGATGTGTCAGATTGCTTCCTTCATACAGTCCTAATACAATATTCGTATTCCCGACATCTACGACCAGAATCATAGCGCGCCTCCCGATTTCTTGGCGTTAAGATCCAGGCTGATATCGAGCGCCTGAAAGGAATGCGTCAAGCTTCCGACCGAGATAACGTCCACGCCGCAACGGGCGACCTCCGCCACCCGCTCTGGCGTGATGCCGCCGGAAGCTTCCAACACAACATGCGGCGCTTGCGCGCGAATCGCCTTCACCGCCTCGGTCATCGCTGCGGTATCCATATTGTCCAGCATCACGATATGGGCGCCCGCCCGAGCCGCTTCCTCCGCCTGTGCAAGGGACTCTGCCTCGACCTCGATCATCATCGTGTGGGGAATCCGGGATTGCGCTCCCTGAACCGCCGCCGTAATGCCTCCGGCGGCTTTGATATGGTTATCCTTGATCATAACCGCATCATACAGGCCGAACCGGTGATTGGCTCCCCCGCCGATACGGACCGCGTATTTCTCCAGGTTCCGGTGTCCAGGCGTCGTCTTGCGCGTATCCGTTACGCGCACCTTCGTTCCCTGCGCGCCAGCCACGTATTCGTTCGTCTTGGTGGCGATGCCCGATAACCTCTGCAGCAGATTAAGCGCCAATCGTTCGCCCGTCAATATGCTGAACGTCGAACCTTCCACCACGGCCAGAACCGTGCCCTTCTCCACCTTCGAGCCGTCCGTCGCCATTGCGTCGAATCGCAAGGCGGGATCGACAACTTCAAATACGAGTCTGGCCAGAGGTATGCCCGCCAGAATGCCGGTTTGCTTGGCGTGAATGATCCCCTTGGACTGATGACCCTGCGGCACCGTGGACATCGTGGTCACATCTCCCGAGCCGACATCCTCCGCCAACCAGACGCGAAGCTGCTCCTTCACCGCTTCCACGGCCGGACCGCCGATCGTCCAATCGCTTTCCCTTTCAAACATTGTCGTCGACCCTTTCTGTACGAATCCCTTTTTCCCGGTTCAATATCGTGTGTACCTGCCAGTCCCGATCATCCTTCTGAGGATAGTCTTCCCGATAATGGCCCCCCCGGCTTTCTTCCCGGCTCAGGGCAGCTTCGGTAACAAGCAGCGCACAGGTAAGCAGATTGGCGTATTCCAATTCCTCTCGCTTGGACAGGCTCATCTGGAAGAGCGGGAGCTGCTTGCGCAGATCGTCCAGCCCTTTAAGCAAGCCCGCGCGATTCCGCCGCAGCCCGGCATAACGCACCATGCTCTTCTGCAGCTTCAGCCTTCTTTCGATCAGCGTCCCGGTCAGGATGCCCTGTCTTTCCGAGGCTGGACCGTTGTCCGCAACCAGAGGAATCGGTGGCAGCTGATTCACCGCGTCTACGATGCGTTGACCGAAGACGATCGCTTCCGACAAGGAATTGCTGGCCAGACGGTTCGCTCCGTGAACCCCCGTTGAGGAGGCTTCTCCGCAGGCGAACAAGCGGCGAATGCTCGTTTCTCCGCGCAAATCCGTCTTGACCCCGCCCATCATATAATGGGCGGCCGGCGCAACCGGAATCCAATCCGTCGTCATGTCGAGCCCATAGTTCAAGCAATATTCATAGATCGTCGGGAATCGATGGCGAATCAGCTCCGGCGTCTCATGCGTGATATCGATATAAACATAGGTAGATTTCGTCGCTTCCATCTCGCTGACAATAGCCCGCGCCACGACGTCTCTTGGAGCCAGCTCAAGCTGCGGATGGTAGTTTTCCATAAAACGATCCCCGCGGATGTTTCTCAAGTAAGCGCCTTCTCCCCGAACGGCTTCGGATATGAGAAATCTTGGAGCGCCGGGGTAACAAAGCGATGTCGGATGGAATTGATTGAATTCCATATCGCGGATATCCGCTCCTGCGCGATAGGCCATGGCTACGCCGTCTCCGGTCGCGACATCCGGGTTAGTCGTATAGCGGTAGAGCTGACCGGCCCCTCCCGTACACAGAATCGTAGCCCGTCCGAAGACCGCCACGCGGGAGCCGTCCGGCTTCTGCACAAGAGCGCCGCGGCATTCACCGTCCTCCGTCAGCAGATCGAGCACGAAATGGTCGTCCCACAACACGATATCGGGATTGGTCTTTACTCTCTCGGCCAACGCTCTTACGATCTCATAGCCAGTGGCGTCTCCATTCGCGTGCAGAATACGTCTCTGGCTATGGGCTCCTTCCTTCGTCAATGCATAATGGCCGTCCTCTTCGTCGAAATTCGTGCCGTAACGAATAAGCTCCTGAACGCCTTGAGGGCCTTCATGGACCAGAACGTCCACCGCCGCCGTTTCGCATAGCCCGGCTCCCGCGATTAAGGTGTCCTGGGCGAGAAACTCCGGAGAATCTTCATCCGAGATAACGGCGGCGATGCCGCCCTGCGCATAGCGGGTATTGCTATCGAACAGCGATTTCTTCGTAATCATAAGCACTCGTTTCGACTCACTCGCTTTGAGCGCCGTAAAAAGGCCGGCAATGCCAGCCCCGATCACGATTACGTCCGTCTCTACCCGAGGAAGCCTGTCCAGATCAAAATCGACAACGTATCGTGGTATCCTAATCATTTTCGTCCCCACTTGACAATAGAGTAGCGCAAGCCTCCGGTTACTTCACCAGCAGCATGCGCTCCAACGATAAACGGGCTTTGTCCGCAACGTCCTGCGGCACATAGATTTCCGGCTGCATCGTTTCCAACGCTCTGACGACCTTCTTCAGGTTGTTCACCTTCATGTTGGGGCAGACGAGAAACTTGGATGCGAAGTGGAAGGATTTGTCCGGGCTGTCCAGACGAAGCTGATAGCCTGTTCCGTCCTCCGTTCCGACGATAAATTCCTTATGGCTCGACTCCCGGCAATACTTCAAAATGCCGGTCGTGCTTCCTACGAAGTCCGCCATCTCGACGACCTCGGGACGGCATTCCGGGTGCACGACGAACTGCGCATTCGGATATTTCGCCCGCATCTCTTCCACGTCTTTAATCGTCAGCATATCGTGGGTGTTGCAATAGCCTTCCCAGATGATCATCTTCTTGTCGGTTTTCTGGGAGACGTAATGACCCAGATTTTTGTCCGGACACCAGATAATCTCGTCGGAATCGACCGAATTGACGACTTGGACGGCATTGGCGGACGTACAGCAAATATCGGTCTCCGCTTTCACGTCGGCGGAGGAATTGATATACGTGACGACCTTCGCGTTGGGATGCTTGGCCTTTAATTCCCGCAAGCCGATCGGATTGACCATATCGGCCATCGGGCAGCCCGCACGCTCGTCCGGGACGAGCACCGTTTTGTGCGGAGCAAGAATCTTGGCGCTTTCTCCCATGAAATGCACGCCGCAAAAAACGATGACGTCGGCGTCCGTTGAAGCGGCCTTCTGCGCGAGAAGAAACGAATCCCCGCGAAAATCGGCCACCTCCTGTATTTCATCGCGCTGATAATAATGAGCGAGAATAATGGCATTGCGTTCTTTCTTGAGCTGTGCAAGCCTTTCGCGAAGCTCACGGTTCTGTTCGGCTTTACGCTCTAGTGCCAAGGCCTCCATGCAAAATCTCCTCCCTAGAAGTACCGGTGATTTGTGAATGAAAGCACAAACCTGGCGGGGATGTTGTCTTTATTGTGAACGAAAAGGACTTCGTTCATTAACATTTAATTTACACTTGCCAAGTAAGGCTGTCAATTGATCGCAAAGGCTTTTCTTTCTGATATTGGCACAAAAAAAGGGATGCCCAAGCGCCTCACGGCGCGGGAGCATCCCGTTATTCCACGTTCGCCTGTTAGGATTTCGGCTCTTCGGAGCCGTCGTCCTTGCGAAGATCCAGTCCGGTAGACAATGGCTCGTCGTCGCGGGTTTGAATCCGTACCTTGACGTTGCCCAGCGTGTCTACCACCGGCTCGCCCCTGGATTCTTCTCCGCCCGAGCCTTCTCCGTCCGCTGCAATGAACGTGCCCTTCTCGATCAGAGATTTGATCTGATCCAGATCGAGCGTCTCCTCATCCAGCAGCGTCTTCGCGATCAGGTGCATCTCTTCGCTCTTCTCGGTCAGCAGCTTCTTGGCGCGATCGTAACAATCGCGTGTAATGCTCTGCATCTCTTGATCGATCTCGTACGCGATCTTATCGGAATAGTTCTGTTCGTGTCCGATATCCCGGCCAAGGAAGACCTGTCCCTGAGAGCTGCCGAATTGCATCGTCCCGAGCTTCTCGCTCATGCCGTATTCCATAATCATGGCACGTACGATACTTGTGGCTTGCTTGAAGTCGCTGTATGCGCCCGTACCGATTTCCCCGATGAAGATTTCTTCCGCGGCGCGGCCCGCAAGCAGGCCTGTAACTTTATCCAACAGCTCCTGCTTCGTAACCAGCATACGGTCTTCCTTCGGCAGCATGATGACGTAGCCGCCCGCGCGGCCGCGAGGAATGATCGTAACCTTGTGAACCGTATCCGCATGCTCCAGGAAAAATCCCGCAATCGTATGTCCCGCTTCGTGGTAGGCTACGATACGCTTCTCCCGATCGCTGATGACGCGGCTCTTCTTCTCGGTGCCGACCACAACCCGGTCAATCGCCTCATCGACCTCTTGCATGGCGATGTCCTTCTTGTTGCGCCTTGCCGCCAGCAATGCCGCTTCGTTAAGCAAGTTCTCCAGATCTGCCCCGGTAAACCCGGTTGTCCGCTTGGCAATCGTGCCGAGACGCACGTCTTTGCTCAGAGGCTTGTTGCGCGCATGCACCTTCAGCACCGCTTCGCGGCCCTTCACGTCTGGACGGTCGACCGTGATCTGACGGTCGAAACGGCCTGGACGCAGCAATGCAGGATCCAGAATATCCGGGCGGTTCGTCGCGGCTACGATAATAATTCCCTCGTTCGCCCCGAAGCCGTCCATCTCGACCAGCAATTGGTTCAGGGTCTGCTCGCGCTCGTCGTGTCCGCCGCCGAGGCCTGCGCCCCGCTGACGGCCGACGGCATCGATTTCGTCGATAAAAATGATACAAGGCGCGTTTTTCTTCGCGTTCTCGAACAAATCGCGAACCCGCGATGCGCCGACGCCGACGAACATTTCCACGAAATCCGAACCGGAGATCGTAAAGAACGGAACGCCCGCTTCACCCGCAACCGCGCGGGCAAGCAATGTTTTACCGGTACCCGGAGGCCCCACGAGGAGCACGCCCTTCGGAATGCGCGCGCCAAGCGCGGCAAACTTGCGAGGGTCCTTCAGGAATTCGACAACCTCGACCAGTTCCTGCTTCTCTTCATCCGCTCCGGCGACATCCTCGAACGTGACCCGCTTTTTCTCTTCATTATAAAGACGGGCGCGGCTCTTGCCGAAATTCATCACTTTGCCGCCGCCGCCCTGCGCCTGATTGATCAGGAAGAAGAACAGTACGAACATAATGATAAACGGAATGATGGAAGTTAAGAATGTCAGCCAGAAGCTTTGTCCCGGCATTTTCTTCGAAATGACCTCGTAATTCTTTTCCAGCCCTGTCTGCGTAAACTGTTCCATTACGTAGTCAGCCAGGGGTGCGCGGCCCATGAAGGTCTCGCCTTTTTCTTGACCGGCTTTAGGCTTGAATTCGCCTGTAACCAGGTAGGTTCCGCTCTGAACTTGGATCGTCATCTTCTGAACGTTGCCCTGTTGAGCAGCGACGACGAGCTCGTTATAGCTCAGTTCCTTCGTCGTATCTTGCTTGCCGATAAAAAACTGAACGATCCCGACAGTCACCAAAAAGATAAGTAAGTAAAAGCCTGTGTTCCGGATGAACCGATTCATCCCCGACCTCCTCTCGACACGCTCACATCATTTTAACATAGCCTGTCTTGGCATCACAATCTTATCCCGCCGCGTTGTGGGCGACGAGAGCTAGCTTGAGTAAATCTCCGGCTTCAGCACGCCGACGTAGGGCAGGTTGCGGTATTTCTCCGCGTAATCCAGCCCGTATCCGACGACGAACGCATCCGGTATCGTAAAGCCGGTATAATCGGCGTTAAGATCGACCGTACGGCGGCCCGGCTTGTCAAATAAAGCCACGACATTGACGGACAATGCGTTCCGACGCTCCAGCACGTCAATAAGATAGCTCAGAGTCAGTCCGCTGTCGATAATGTCCTCTACGATAAGCACGTCCCGACCGTCGACGGAGACGTCCAGATCCTTGACGATCTTGACCTCGCCCGAGGATCTCGTGGAATTGCCATAGCTCGATACCGCCATGAAATCCAGCTCGATCGGAATGCTGATGTTCTTGGACAAGTCCGCCATAAAAATAAAAGCGCCCTTCAGCACGCATATCACCAGCGGATTGCGCCCTTCGTAATCGCGGCTGATCGCCGCTCCAAGCTCCGTTACCTTCTGATGAATCGCTTCTTGCGAGTAAAGAACTTCCTGAATGTCGTTGTGCAAGAAAGGTGCCTCCCAATGAGATTATTACACGGTATGATTGCTTTACTCCGATCATGCCCTAGTTTTCGGGGGCACTGTACGAGACACGCAGTGTCCTTCGGGTGGCTCCGCCTACAAGAGCATGTCCCGAGCGGCGTATTCCCGGAATCCACAGTACGCGTCCCTCCGCGTCGACCAGCAGCGCCAGCTTATCGCGAAGAGTGGGCGGAACTTTGGCATCGACGAACATATCTTGCACTTTTTTGGTGCCGTTTAGTCCGTAGGGCCGCATGCGATCGCCCGGCAGCCGATTGCGAATCCGGAGCGGATATTCCAGGCTGTCCGCATCGAAGCAGGCTTCATCGCGATTGTCCCGTACTCCCCGAATCGCTCCGTCCATCCTCTCCAGCTTGACGAGAGCCCCCGTTTCTTCAATCGCAATCTTATCCGTCGCTTCCGTGACGATATACGCAAAGCGCATCGGCGCCGACTCTGCGGGTCCGATATACGCTTCTTCATATTCCCTTCTCATTACCCAGCCGTCCCCGATATCCAACAACAAGGTCGTGGGGCGCTCTTGCTCAAGCGCGGCGAGAACTTCCTCCACCTGCCGGAAATCCAGCATTTGGCGCGGGTTTGAAGAACAGTTTAATATTAATTTAATCAATCTGCGTTGTAAAGCGACGTGAAGGCCGCGGAACCGTCGTCGCTCCAACCGGAAGCCCTCCCCCGAAGGGAAGACCGCCTCGCGGAAAACGCGAAGGGTTTGCTCTTCCATATAATCGTCATCCGCTGCCGCCATGTCCGCCAGCCTGGTCAGCGACTCCTTCAACCTAGGGTTATATTGCTCCAGAAGCGGCATCAGGTCCAGCCGGACGGCGTTACGGAAGTAATGACGGTCGACATTGCTGCTATCAACCGCGTAAGGCACCCCGTTTCGCTTGCAGTAATCAAGAAGCTCACATTTTGTAATACGCAGCAAGGGGCGAATCAGTTCCAACTGTTGTTCCCCTCGGCGATAACGAATGCCCGCCAAGCCTCCGATCCCCGTCCCCCGAATCACTCTCATCAACACTGTCTCGGCCTGATCGTCGGCATGATGGGCCGTCAGGAGACAGCCGGCGCCGTATTTCTTCGATACGTCCATTAAGAAACCATAACGCTTCTCTCTCGCTGCGCTCTGGGCGTTCATCCCCGTCTCCGCAAGGAACTCCGGCATGCCCAGACAAACCGTCTCAAGCGGCATGCCCCACTCCGTAGTGGTCCGCCTCACCAGCTCCGCTTCGGCATCCGACTCCGCGCCGCGAAACTGATGGTTCGCATGAGCGACGACGATTCTCCCCGGCTCTCCGTCCGCCAGCCCCTTCAGCAAGTGCAGAAGCGCCATGGAATCCGGTCCGCCGGATACCGCCGCAACGACGGTCGCTCCGTCTCGCCACCAGCCGTCCGCACGGGCTCTATGCCCGAACTCTCCTACCCATTCCTCCTGCGGCCGCACCTTCACCGCTCCTTTCCCAGCCCGCAAACGCTTTATTGCAGCAGCCAGACCGCCGCAACCGCCGTACTAATGACAATGGCCGCACCGAGAAGTCCTGCCATCCATGTCGGCACCCGATCCTCGGCGGCTTTGGGCTTTTGCGTTCCCCGAACGGCTTCCCGCCATTCCCTAACGGATTGACTGGCATTCTCGAATCGACCCATCAGCGCCTTCTCCATCCAGTCCTCCAGCGGCTGCAGCCGAGGATTGCTTCTGACCAGCTTGAGCAGCTCGCGCGGATGGCGATTCTGGGGAATGAGCGTTCCGTTCAATTGAACCAGACGCTTTCCGTCCAGCGCGTGCAGCCACAGCACGCCGAACGAGAACAAATCGTACCCCGGGTCCGCTACGCGGCTGCCCGCAGACCAGTAGCCGCGGTCGTAGATTTCGGTGAATTGGCGTACGCTGCGGCCGATAGCCGTGACGCCGCCATAGTCGACCAGCTCCACGCGACCATATTCGCCGACCAGAACGTTGTCGCTCTTGATATCGCCGAATACCCAGCCCGCTTCATGCAGTTGAGCCAGCCTCTCCAGCAGCCGATAGCCGATGACGCCCATCCAGTGGGCGCCATGCTGCTTCAAGTAAGCTCTGAGCGGCACACCGGGCACATACTTCATCACGTAGAAGGGAACCTTCCGATTGCCGATAACGGCGTCATCCACATCCAATAAGAACGGAGGCCTTCCCTTCTCCGAGCTGTCCAGGGAGGACAAAATATTGACCTCCCCTTGCAGCTCCGCCGCTTCGTGCCCGATCTTGACCGCGCAGGAAGCGCGGCTGCCCGAGGACGCCAAATACACCTGGCCATTCGCTCCCAGACCGAGCAGACGCTCCAGCCGGTAGCGCCTGCCGTTCCACGTGCCTCGTATTTCCGTGCCTCTGGCCAATAGGTCTTTATCAGATGACGTTGTCACTCCGCACCTCAATCGACTCGGGCCTTGAAATCCCTCCCGACGCGTCCGCAAGCTCTATTTCGCTTATTTTACCACAAGTTTCACGGATATAATCAACGACTTGCAGAAGGGCCGGTCCTGTCGGGGTCGTGCCTCGCATCCGGATTTTCCCGAACAGGGAGCCGATGCTCGAAGCATTCGTCAGCCACCCGGCGTCCCGGACGCAATAGGCGTACTGGGAGTCTCCCGGAAAATGAAACACGGCGACACGGCTTCTTCCGGTGCGGGCCTGCAGGCTAAGCGCAAGATCCCGAACGGCCTCCTCTACCGCGTGCAGCTTCGGCTTCATGCTCGCGCTGGCATCGATGAGCAGCGCAACCGAGAGAGACATCGTCTCTTCCATCTCCTCCATGACCTTCACGACTTCGCTCCGCTTGGGCGGCGGCAAGGCGCCGACATCGTTCACGCCGAACAGCTGCCGCAGCTCCTGATTCACTGCCTGGCGAATCGTTCCGGCAACCGTCTGCCGCGTCATCATCTGCACCGTGCGGGACAGCTGCCGACTCGTCACGATCCGGCTAATCCCCCCGCCCGCGCGGGCAATCTCGGCAATCTCCGCCTCTCCGTATTCCCCGATCGCGCCCTCATCCACGACGCCTGCGACGTTCACCGTTATGCCTTCTGCGAAAGCCTGCGCAGCCGCCGCAACCGGGCTTTCTCCGACATTCGAGCCCCCATCCGTAATGAGCAATATTTGCTTCATTCCCACCACTCCTTCTAGATTTCTAGCATCTAGTAAGAGTGTCGCCAAGGAATGCGAGATTTAACCCAGCGATGTTGGCCGCTCCGAAGCGTTAGGCGCAAGTAGACGCCGCGCATAGCAAAAAAGCCTTCCGGCCAGCGGAGGCTTCTTGCTCGATCGTCTGTATGGCTTGAGTTGCCGCTATCGTCGGACTAGCTTACGGTCCTCGGACGCTCCAGACGGTTAAGTCCCGGCCAGCGGAAGGCCGCCCATTCCGGCTGACGACGGGTTATTCGCGTGACGACAACGGTCATATCGTCCTTCACCCCTCCGGGGTGCTGGCGCAATGCCGTGTCCAGCAGAGCTTCCGCAATATCCTGCGGCTCCTCCTCCTCCAGCTCCTGAAGCACCCGCTTCATCCACAGCTCTTTATTGATCGCATGGCCGGGCGCGTCCAGAATCCCGTCCGTCATCATGATCAGCGTATCGCCCGGCTGGAGCTGCACCTGCAGCAAATCGATCTCGATATCTTGCAGAATCCCGATTGGCAGATTGTTCGCCGCAATCGGGATGATCTCCCTTCCCCGCTTAATAAAGCTCGGCGTCGAACCGATCTTAAGCATCGTCGCATGCGCGGTGTACAAGTCGATCAGCGCCAGATCGACGGTGGCGAACATCTCCTCCGGCGAACGAAGCAGCAGAATGGAGTTCACCGACTTCACCGCCAATCGCTCGTCGATGCCCGATTGCAGCAGCTGCTCCAGCATCGATAACGCCGCGCTGCTTTCCATGCGCGCCCGCACTCCGTTGCCCATGCCGTCGCTGAGCGCGACCGCGAACTTGCCGTTGCCGAGCTCGACCGTGCTGAAGCTGTCTCCCGACAGCAGGTCTCCGTCCTTCGCGGCTCCCGCCACTCCCGTCTCTATTTCGTAAAGCTTAGCCGAAGCAAATGTAACCGTACTTAAATGCGCGGCGGGCTCCCCGCTCCTTTCCCCGCTCACCGTCACCGTCTCCCCGAGAATTTCCGTCAGAATCGGCGCGATCATCTTGCGGCATTCATCGTAGCCGGTGCGGAAAGCATGCACCATCTCAATATCGATATGTCCCTCCTCCAGGCTTATGATATCTATGGATTGAATCGCCAGCCCCAGATGCTCAAGGGCATCCCGGATTTGCCTCTCCTGAGCCTCCATCTGTTTGGCTTCGCGACGGATTTCCTTAACCAAATCGTCCATGACCTGCGACACTCCAGATAGCTGGTCGGCAACCAAAAACCGGCTGTCCTGCAGCTGCTGGCGCCAGTGCTGATCATGCCGGTACACCTCGTACTGGCGCTTAAGCACATCCAGCACGAGCGGCGTCTTCACACAGGATCTGCTCCAGGACTTGGGCATGTCGGCAGGCATGAGATCGGGGTTATGCTCCACAGCCGTCATCATGTCGGTCATCAGCTTGTACGTCTGGATGAACTGCCCGTCCCAGCACAGCGCTCTCCGGTGGCAGCCGGAGCAGGCCCTCTGGTGAACCTCGCTAACAAACTGGTCGAAGTCGCGGGTCTGGATATCCTTATCCCCGGCCTGAGTCATCTGGCGGAAGCTTCGGGAAAGCTGCCGGAAGACTTCGGAGAATTTCTCCACCCGCTCTGCCGTCAAGTCTCTAACCTTCTGGGCATAATCGTGCTGGTGCTGCGCATAGGTTGTAGTACCCGGTACGAATCGGGACAAGGAATCCGCTACCGCGCGCGGAGTTAGCAGCAGCAGCGCCGACGATGCGACCGTTGCCCAGGTTGAAGCCATCGTGCCGCTTATCGTACCGAACAAGGCGAACACCGAGGTGCCCAGCAACAGTCCGAACACGGAGGCGGCCTTGCCCCCTTCCCGCAGAAGTCCGGCCATCAGTCCCCCGAAGGCCAGCAGCCCGATCTCCGACGTTGCGCCCAGATCGGACAAGCTCAGAATCATGCCGGCGACAACGCCTGCCGAGGTGCCGAGCGCCGGCCCCCCCGCGAACGCCGTAAGCACAACGATATAACGGGACAGAACGCCTGCCAGAGCTACGCCGTAGACGGACCAGCCTGTCAAGCCCGTGAGCAGGCAGGCAAGGAGAATGAGGATGCCGATCCACTCCTCGTGGCGGAGCTCCGGCGACTTCCTTGTCTTCGTCAGCACGGGCAGGGCATGAACGAAAAGCAAGGTCAGTACAAACGCAAGGCCCGCCTCTACAAGCGTCAGCAAATACGGCATCCAGCCCGTATCGGTTCCCAGCAGAGCAGCGAAGAGCTTAACAAGCAATGTGGAGGCGAATACGACGACAGGCGCTTGGGACAGCTCGGCCTTCTCATAGAGAACCAATGCCCGATAGAGAAGATAGATCACGCCCATCTCGGCGCAGATGACTGCAGGCATCGGTTCAATAGCCCAGAAGCTGCCCGCTGCGAGAGAAAGCATCGCCCAGAAAGCCATGTCCTTGCGCAGGTAGAGCACCACTCCGAAGAAAGCCGCCGCGAATGGCGTAATCCCCTCCAGCATGGACGCTCTCCCGAGGAGGAAGCCGACTCCAATCATCAAGAGTACCCATTGCTGCTCCCGTATCGCTTTGATCCATCTAAGCGGTCTGGAAGGCTTCCCGGCAAGATCCCCGGATCGCGCTTTCTCGGTAGATCTCCGCTTCTGATACCATTTCTTGCGCCCTTGTCCCGGAACAAGGGAAGGACCCGCCCCCGTACGCGGTACGAAAGGAACGACTGACGGCTTGTCCACGATGCACACCCCATTTACCAGATTGAATTGTGTTCTTAATTATAGGGGGGGGCCTTCATGAAGTTTGTCAGAAACGGTTGGCGAGCGAAAAGTTTTTTCCGACAGGTTCCGGGCTCGGCCTGGCGAGAAGCTGCGCGAATCTGCGAAGCGTAGGCGGCCCATGGCTTGGGCCTATGCTCGGCGACCGATTCGAACCGTCATTCCCGTCTATTGCGACAACGAAAAAACGCGCTCATCCGACGGGGGATGGCGCTCTTTGCCGTTGGCCCGCAGACGCGAATCGCGCGCGCATGCCGGATGGACGCGAATGGTTGCGGTGCGGCGGAAGAAAGCATCGACGCATTGGCCGCAACGCACAGCAAAGCCGGGTCCCGAAGGCCCGGCTTGAAGGTTACGCATTGCTTATATCTTACGAACGACGCCCGCCGCGTCCGCCGCGTTTGGATTCCGTGCTTTTCTTAAGAGTAGAAATTCGTTCTTCACTGTCCTTGAGGAAGCGAGACAATTTGTCATCAAAAGAGGGAGACCTTCCGAACCCACCTGGTTTGGAGGGACGACCACCACGATCGCGCGGTCCTCGTTGTTGCGATTGCTGCGTTTGTTGCTGTTCCGGCGGTTTGTCCACAGCTTGACGAATGGATAGGCCGATCTTCCCGTCCTTATCGACGTTGATGACCTTGACCGTAACCATGTCATTGATCTTAAGATGCTCGTGAACGTCTTTTACATAGCTGTCCGCGATCTCGGAAATATGAACGAGTCCTGTAACCCCGCCCGTCAAATCTACGAACGCTCCGAAATGCGTAATGCCGGTAACCTTGCCCTCCAGTTTGGTTCCCACTTCGATGGCCATAAAAACGGATGTTCCTCCCTGAACCTAATTATGCCCAGACTCTCGGAGTCCGGTTATGAAAATTATAAACGACAAGCGGAAGCGAGGTCAACTGACGTTAGACTACCTCTGGCTTATTCTGCGAACTTATTTTGTTTCGATGCGTACTTCTCCGGGCAGACCCAGTCCGTATTCCTTGCGAGCGATCTGTCCGATATACTCGTCATCGTTCAAGCGGGCGATCTGCAGCTCCAGTTCGTCGTTCTTGGCTTGGGCATCGGAAAGATTGCGATTGGCTTCTTCCAATTGACCGGAACGATCGTTAATCTGGGCGTATTGCGAGATAAGAACATAGACGGCCCAGCTCATAAACAGCACGATAACAAAGAGCAACAGCTTCAACCTTCTGCGCGCCCCTGCCGCTGCGGGCTTCGCGGTCGTTGTACGTGAAGACAATCCGATGCCTCCTTCCCAAGCTTCGTACGCCTCAAAATAGAGAGACGCAACCATTATAGCATAGGTCCCAAGGCCAAAATATCCATCTTGCGATTCAAATTATGCAGGCATTACGGAGCAGATTCTGTCGAACAGAGGCCATCTATGGCTTCTTGCCGAAGATATCCCGAATTTGCCTGGCCTTGTCCTTCATTCTCTGAAACGCACGGCCCACGGGCTCCAGCTTCCTTCTGACGGGAAGGAGCCGCGCCCACATCCAGCGCCCCGTCCCGCGCAGCGGCTTGAACAGCAGCTTGCCAAGCCATAGCACCACTGCCGCCGTTACGATGAACAGCACATCCAACAGCTTGGCAAGCAGGCGAACAAGCCACAGGAAAGGGACGATCACTATTGTATTAACCAGCTTCCATGCCAACTGAAACAGCGATTTGAGGAAATCGATCAGATAACCGGAAAGCTTGACCACCCATTGGCTGAACAGGCCGAAGTAACCCGTCACCCCGATGCCCAAGCCAAGAAACACGTACAACCGGACCTCGCCATGATTGCTGCCCAGCAGAACGGCGAACACGCCCAGGGTCGCGGCAGCCCAGTAAGCCGCATCGAGCGCGGGCAGCAGCCAGCGGGCTACGTGAAACCGATGGGAGGCGACGCGATAGACGTCGAAAGCCAGCCCCATGACGAGTCCGCACAGCATCATGGAGGCGATCGTCATGCCTTGCGCCGCAGCACTCACTTGAACAGCTTCCCGAACAGGCCCTTGGATTTGGTTCCGCCGCCGCCATCCAGATAGACCAAGGAGTGAATGGCGCCCTCAATGGAGACCAACCCTTGCTCCAGGCTCAAGTTCTTCATATGCAGATGCTGTCCGCGAACGGTCAGAAAGCCGCACTCCGTTTCCAACAGAAATTCCTCGTTGTCGAAGCTTTCCACGTTGCTGACGCCCGTAATGTCGAGCGATTTGCGATTCAACATCCGGACTTCCTGATGCTTGGCACCCTTCTGGTGTTCCATGGCACGTCCCTCCTTGCCTTTAAGACTAGCCTATGGGCAGGGGACGCGAATTAGAACTGCCGGCAATGAGGATCGAATGCGGAGAGAGCTAACGGATTAGGACGCACACCGGCCTCTGAACCGTCAGCTCGGCTCCCGCAAAGATCGGCAGTCCGGATTGAGGCTCGATCTTGAACAAAATAACCGAATCCGAGTCCTGATTGGCGGCAACAAGCCATTGGCCGTCCGGGGACAACGAGAAGTTTCTCGGCGTCTTGCCTCTTGTGGAGACATGTCCCGAGGCTTGCAGCTCACTCGTTCCTTCGTTCAGGCGAAACACGGCAATGCTGTCATGGCCCCGATTGGAGGCATAGACGAATCGGCCATCCGGGGAGACTGCAATTTCCGCGCACGTATTTTCCCCGGTGAAGGAGGCTGGGAGGGTCGACACCGTCTCCTGACGAACCAGCTTGCCCGGCTCGGGATACGCAAACCGCGTTACCGTGCCGTCCAGCTCGTTGAGCGCGTATACGGCTTGGCCGGACGGATGAAAGGCAAGATGGCGGGGACCCGTTCCCGGCTCCAGCGATACGGCATCGCTGGCGGTCCATTCATGGGCTTCCGGTCCTCGGGTATAGACCATGATCTTGTCCATCCCCAGGTCGGCTACGAACAAGTATTGACCATCCGGGCTGAACGTCACCGAATGCGGGTGAGGCCCTTCCTGCCGCGCCGCATTCGGACCGGAGCCCGTATGACGGAACCGGATGGAAGGCGGGCCCGGGCGCGTATCGGGGCGAATCGGATACATCATGACGGAAGCCCCGCTATAATTGGAGACGGCCAGCCAATCCTCCGCTCCGGCAAGCGTCACATGGCAAGGGTCGGCCCCGTGAGTGGGATGATATTGGCCAGGCCCCAGCTTGCGGGTATCGGCTTCGATCGGGAACGAAGCCAGTTGGCCGCCCTCCGCCTTGTCTCCGTCGACATCGATATGCTCGCCGGTCTCGCTGACCGCGAACAGTCGCGTGCCCGCTTTATTCATGCGAAGGAACGACGGATTTTCGATGCCTCCGTACTCTGCCGTCTTGACGAGCTCCGCCGTCTCCGGCAGCAGCTCCGCCCTCGTAATCCCCACTTCGTTCTTGGCGCTGTATGCGCCGATCCAGATTTCGAGAGCTTTAGTCATGTCTTATTGCTCCTTTAGAATAGAAATGGGGCTTTCCCATAAGTAAAAGTGTCGCACGAACCGTTAAAAGGTGATTTCAGGATCGTATGAGGCAGTCTCCGGGGGAGATACATGCGCTTTTTCTTGATCGATCATCTTATATGACCCAACTTATGAAACGCCCCCATTATTATACAACATTTAGCAGTATTTCCGTACGATGCGGACCTCGTTCAAGTAGTCGACGAAGTTCACGCCTTGCTTCTTCTTGATATAGCCGAGAGCAAATCCGATGATCGGATTGATAGGCCCGAATCGCGGCTAACGCGAGAAGAACGGGAATTCCGCAGGTTTTCAGAGCCTCCAGCAGGTAGACGACCAACCTAAAGTAAGCAGGATCGGCCAGAAGCAAGCTATCTATCGAAAAGACCGATTGCTTCAGCGATAACAGATACGCCGCAACGTCCGCAAAGACGGTGGACGGAATGAAATAGGGAACTAAGAATAAGAGAACGAACGCATTCCGTAGCCGGGCAGATTGAATTCCGCTCAACGCGATCGCGAGCACAAGAGATACGGTTCCGACGACGGCCATATACGAGAGCTTGATCGCGAGTGTGTTCCCTAGAACGCTAACGAATTCCGGCATACCGAATAGCGCTTCGAAGTTCGCCCAACCTGTCCATTCGCTCCCGAATATACCTTTGAACGGCTTCACATCGGTAAAGGCCATGCGAACGCCGGCAATAAGCGGAAACATTTTCAATAGAAAAATAAGAAGCAGAGGCAGAAATGCCAATAGGTAGTGGAATTTAAGGCAAAACAGAGAAAACCGCCGGGAGCCTGCAGAATCCCTCCTGCGAAAGCCGATGTGTTACGTGATGGAATCCAAATATATTCGGCATAGTTGCTCCAAAGACAGATCCGACTGAAGATTAGGCGAGGACTCCCCTCCGATTAGCCCGTATACGACCGAGTGGAAAACAATCGGCCCAATGAACATCTTCATCGACATCTCCGCATCATTCTCGTCCAGCTTCACCAATCCGCTTCGTTTACAGCTCCGAAGTAAATCCGTCATCCGTCCCGTGCTTCTCGGGATCGCTGCGAGAAACGTTTCGCTGAGCTCGGGAAACCGGGGGCCCTCTGAAAAAATAATGCGAAGAATCGAAATATACTGAGGGTCATTCAACTTTCGTGAGATCATATCAGCCATCGTGAGCAGAATTCGGTACAACTGCTCCCGATTCTCGGGAACGGGCCAGCTTGCAGGCTCAGGCTGCTCTTCTTCCGTAAGCTCCCGAATCACTTCGCTCAGGAGATCGGCGAACAGCCGCTCCTTCGTATCGTAATAGCGATATAAAGTCTGTTTGGAAATCCCGGCTTCCAATGTGACGCTGTCCATGCTTGTTCCCGCATAGCCCCGGTATAGAAACAAATGACGGGCAGCCGCCAGAATTTGTTTCCGTTTGGCTGCCTCTCGCGGCGACAGGTTCGTCATAGACACAGAAACACCTCCGTGCGCTCATTAGAGTTCCTATCAGTATTCCATATAATCGCAGCAGGGGTCAATCAAACGTATAATTTTGGCAAAACGCGTGCTATAATCAAACCAAACCGTACAGTTTGATTCTATTATTTGAAGGCTGCCCGCTAGATTGGGAGCACTTCGTGTGCAGGAGGAGTATTCGCAATGATCAGCTCAAAAAAGGTTGTAACGAAGGCTGGCAAGAGCGGTATTGGGGCACCTATTCGCGAGAAAATGAGAAGCGCATCTCTGCTGCTGCTCGCCTTAACGCTGTGCATGGTTGCCATGCCGGGCACAGCTGGCGCCGTCTCCAACGGGACGACGGACGGCACGTACGATTTCGGCGGAACGCTCGGTCCCAACGAAGGCGGCTACAGAAAAGTCGGAGACAAGTTCAGAGTCTCCACCGGATTCGCGCAAAGCGGCACGAGCATTACAGCAGCCAGCCAGACGGATGCCAACCAGACCGGAAACCTGTTTATTCAGGCGGAATGGACAACGGTGAACAGAAGCTTCACCTTTAAGGATTTGGGTATTCGTTCGACTCAGAACGGCGTCGTGATGAACTTTCTTAATTTGACTTTCTACGACAAGAACGGATCGGTGATCGACACGGTCAGCAATTATGGCAGCGGTCAAACGAACAGAACGCTATCCTCGACAAGTACTTTAAAGCTATCGAGCTGGTTAAACAGCGGAAAGCCTTTCAACTATGGCAACGTGGTGACGGTAGGAATTTGGTGGTCGTTCGCAGGAGGAGTCGCGCCCTCGAAGCTTCAAATCGACAATATCACAATTGCGAACGTGCAACCCGGTTTCGGGCTGACGTACAACGGCAATGGCAACACCGGCGGAAGCGGCAGCACGGCCTACTTCGCTTCCGGAGCGAATGCAACGGTTCAGGGAAGCGGAACGCTGACGCGAACGGGTTATAATTTTGCCGGATGGAACACGCAGGCGAACGGCACGGGGACGAGCTATGCTGCGGGATCGACCGTAAAGATGAATGCAAACCTGACGTTGTACGCGCAGTGGACGCCGGCAACCTACTCGGTGACCTATAACGGCAACGGTTCGACAAGCGGAAGCCCGCCCGCGGATGCGGCGGTTTACCCGGTTGGCGCGACGGTCACGACAAAGGCGGCGGGTTCGCTGGCAAGAGCCGGATACACATTCGCCGGATGGAATACAAAGGCTGACGGCACAGGCGCAAACTATGCGGCTAACGCCGCGTTCGCGATGGGAACAGCCAATGTGACGTTGTATGCGAAGTGGACGATCAATCCGACCTATAAGGTGGTGTATAACGGAAACGGTTCGACGGCTGGCGCCGCTCCAACGGACGGCTCCAGCTACGCGACTGGCGCGACAGTGACGGTGAATGCGGCCGGTACGCTCGCGAGGACGGGCTATACGTTCGCCGGTTGGAATACGGCCGCCAACGGCACAGGCGCGAACTATGCGGCAGGCGCAACGTTCGCGATGGGGTCGGCCAATGTGACGTTATATGCGAAATGGACGCTGATCCCCACCTACAAGGTGACTTATAACGGCAACGGCTCCACAGGCGGAACCGCTCCGACGGACGGCGCAAGCTATGCGGCAGGCGCGACGGTGACGGTGCCTGGCGGCGGAACGCTGACGAGAACGGGATATACGTTCGGGGGCTGGAATACCAAGGCCGACGGCACCGGCACGAACTATGCAGCCAACTCCACGTTTGCCATGGGAGCGGCGAACGTAACGCTGTATGCAAAGTGGACGCTGATCCCCGCCTATAAAGTCGCTTATAACGGCAACGGCTCGACGGCCGGAGCCGCTCCGACGGATAGCGCAAGCTATGCGGCAGGTTCGACGGTGACGGCGCTCGGCGGTGAAACGCTAACAAGAACGGGATATACATTCGGGGGCTGGAATACGGCCGCCAACGGCACAGGCGCGAACTACGCGGCGGGTTCCACGTTCGCAATGGGGTCGGCTAATATGGCGCTGTATGCGGTATGGACGCCGATTCCCACCTATAAGGTGATATACAACGGGAATGGCGTCACAAGCGGAGGCGTTCCCGTCGACGGCGGCAGCTACGCGGCAGGCGCGACAGTGACGGTGCTCGGCGGCGGTACGCTGATGAGAACGGGATATACGTTCGGGGGCTGGAATACGGCGGCTAACGGCAGCGGAACGAGTTATGCGGCAGGCTCCACGTTCGCAATAGGGTCGGGCAATGTGATGCTGTACGCCATATGGAACCCCGTTCCGACCTATTCGGTAACGTACGACGGAAATGGAGCGACCGGCGCGCCGCCAACCGACGCTGCCCTTTACCCTAGCGGCGCATCCGTTACCGTACAACCAAATGCTGGTCTGGTCAATGGAACGGACAACTTTGCAGGCTGGAATACGGAGGCCGACGGCAGCGGAACGAGTTATGCGGCCGGAACGAGCTTCGCGATGGGAGCTGCCGACGTGACGCTGTATGCGATATGGACGCCCGCCCCAACCTATTCGGTTACGTATACGGTCTACGGGGCCACGGGCGGCAGCGCCCCAATCGACGGCAACAGCTACTTGGCCGGCACAATGGTGACAGTGCTAGGGCCGGAAACGTTGACGAACGACGGATTCGTATTTGCCGACTGGAATACGCAGCAGGACGGCAGCGGGGATTCCTACGCCGAGAATGCGACTTTTTCGATGCCGGCGGAGGATGTGACGTTGTATCCGATGTGGTTGGCCGTACCGGGCTACTCCGTCACGTATGACGGCAACGAAGCAACGGGGGGGAGCGTGCCGACGGACTCCGACGTTTATTTAACCGGAGACCCGGTAGCCGTTGCCTCCCAAGGCACTTTGACGCAAGTCGGATTCGCCTTTGCGGGCTGGAACACGAAAGCCGACGGCAGCGGCATCGATTACTCGGCCGGATCGACGATGACTATGACCCCCGCCAACGTCAGATTGTACGCGCAATGGACGCCGGCCATCACCTACTCCGTCATCTACGACGGCAACGGCGCGACCGGCGGCAGCGCCCCAAGCGACTCGGGCGGATATTTGTCTGGCGTGCAGGTTCAGGCCCAAGACTCGGGGACGCTCAAAAAACAGTGGTTTACATTCGCCGGCTGGACGACTCAGCAGGACGGCACAGGGCCGACAATCGCTCCGGGCGAGTGGTTGACGATCGCCGACGACGATGTGACGCTCTATGCGAAGTGGACGCCGGTTCCCGTATATTCCGTCACTTATGACAGCAATGGCGCGACGGGAGGCAGCCCGCTCGACGACGACAGTATCTATGTGACCGGAGAGGTTGCGTCGGTATTGGGCGCCGGAACGCTTGTGAACGAAGGCTTCAGGTTTGGTGGTTGGAATACGGAGCGCGACGACAGCGGCACGGATTTTGAAGTCGGAGACCCATTAACCATCGCAACGGCGGATGTGACGCTGTACGCGCAGTGGATGCCGCTCTACATGGTTTCTTACGACGGCAACGGGGCGACGGGAGGAACGGTGCCAATCGATTCGACGGCATACCTGAAAGTCGATTGGGCAACTGTGCAGCCGCAGAACTCGCTGGCGAGAACGGGGTACATTTTTGAGAAGTGGACGACACAACCAAATGGAGGCGGCTCGTCATACCTACCCGGAGACCCGCTCCAAATCGGCGACGATGTCGTTCTGTACGCCAAATGGTCCTTGATTCCCACTTATTTGGTGACGTACAACGGCAACGGCGCGACGGCAGGCGCCGAGCCGACGGACGGATATGCGTACGCGGCGGGAGCCTCCGTCACGTTGCTGACCAAAGGATCGTTGACGTACCTCGGGTACACGTTCTCCGGTTGGAATACGAAAGCCGACGGCACGGGTACGGCATATGCGCCCGGAGCGATCATCACGATGGGCGCCGCAGATCTGGGACTGTATGCGCAATGGACAAAAGATCCGACCTATACAATCTCCTACGTCGGCAACGGCAACACCCGCGGCGACGCGCCCGTCGACGACAACGACTATTGGTCCGGAACGACGGCAACTGTTGCCGGAAGAGGCACGTTGGCGAACCTCGCCAACTCGTTCTCCGGCTGGAACACCGCGGCCGATGGCTCGGGAACGTCTTATGCGGCGGGGGCGAGTCTGACGATCGCCTCCGAGGACGTGACGTTGTACGCGCAATGGACGCCGTCCGACACGTACTCGGTCATTTACGACGGCAACGGAGCCACGGACGGCAACCATCCGCTGGACGGTAACAGCTATGCGGGCGCAGACCCCGTGACCGTGCTCGGCAGCGGCACGCTTGTGAAGCCCGACTACAGGTTCACAGGCTGGAATACCGCTGCGGACGGCAGCGGCACGCGTTACCGCGAAGGAGATACGCTGGAGATTACCGAGAACATGATCTTATTTGCGCAATGGGGATATATATCGTCGTCCGACGGAACGATCGAGCCCAAAGCAACCGGACGCCAAGCCGCCGTACACGTGCTCGGGACGGACGAGATCAGCTTCGAAATAGATGTAAAAAGATTAGAGCGAGCCGACGGAAACCAGGAGGACAGCGTCACGCTCGATGCGGCAACGGCGGATAAAATCATGGAGTACGCCTCCCTTCACGGAGGCCGTCTCGTCAAAATCATGATCGGCGATGTTCCGGATAATCCGGCGGACGAGTTAACCGTCCTTATCCCCGCCGCCTCTGCTGACAAGCTGAAATCCATGCCGCTGGCCGTCGAGACCTCGTTCGCAACGTTAACGGTCTCGAAGCAAACGCTTGCGGCGGCACAGAGCAAGGATTTGCTGATTGTTCTGGATCCCATCGCCGACGCAGAAACGCGCGACAAGGCCGTCAACCGGGCCATCGGCTCGAACGAGGTGAAGCAAGCGACGGAAGGCCAAGGGGCGAGAGCGCTCGGAGATCCGCTACTCATCGATTTCGTCCATACCGGGAATTCGGAGGCATTATCCATTCCATTGACATCGGCGATCCTGCCGAAGGGGGCGACTGCCAAGCGTTCTTTCCTGACATCTTTGTCGTTTTATTTCGTAGGCGGAGACGGCAAATCGCAGATGCTGAGCGGACGCGTCCGTTACGGGGACAAGGGACAGCCTGTCGCGTTTGAAACGATCCTTCCGGAAGGGGAAACCGGCACGCTGACGCTCCTGACGCTGAAAGCCAAGAAGCTTCCGGCGTACATGACGGGATTCCTGGGTACCCGCTTCAACCCGGACGGCCTGCTAACAAGAGCCGAGGTCGCCGCGATCCTCCATCGACTCTTGCAAGAGGAGGGCCTCGGACATGCGGCAGCGGAGCAGCTCTTCGCGGACGTGAAAGCGGGACAGTGGCATGCCGAAGCGATAGCAGCGGTGAGCGGAGCGGGCATCATGCGCGGAGACGCGGATGGCAAATTTCAGCCTTCAGCGCAAGTGTCGCGAGCTGAAATGGCGGCGATTATCGTCAGGTGGAAAGGGCTGTCCGCGCAAGGCTTGAAGGCCTCTTTCGCGGATGCGAAGGGTCATCCCGAGGAGTCGAGCATCGCCGCGGCGGCTGCCGCCGGCTTCATGATCGGCGACGCCAGCGGCAGCTTCCATCCGGATCGTCTGTTGACCCGGGCAGAGGCGGCGACTTTGTTTAATCGGCTGACCGGCAGAACCGAGGCGCGAAGCATTGCGGAACAGAAGACGAAATGGCGGGATGTGTCCGCCGGCCATTGGGCTCTCGACGATATCGTTAAAGCAACTGAGTCAAGTCTGTTAAGATTCGACTGATCCGAAACCGACAAAATAAAGCTCACTCTATTTCATTTGCCGAGCAGGCTCGGCGTCTCGGCTTCGGGTGCAAAATAGCCGTCTCCCGTCCAGTATTTGTTCCCCTTATTGTGGATGACAATAATTTCACCAATGTCGCCCGCGCTGATCACGATATTGCGGAGAAAGCCTTCGATTTCCATCCGGTTTTTTCCCAACAGAAGCCCGTCGCTTTCGTTCAGCTTCGCGCGCAGCTGCTGGTTCGTGACGATGCTGAGCGACACGGAGTTGATGGCGTCGATTTTGGCGGTCAAATTTTTGTTGATCTGCGTGAGAATCTCCATCGTGTACTGCTTCGTGTTGGAAAGCACAACCTTCTGACTCGCCCGAAACGAAAAAGAACCGATCAAGATGACCGGAATAATGCCGATATAAATAAACGCGACAAGCAGCTTGTATCTCAGCTTCCAGTTTTTCCACGCCAGCCGGGCCGTTTTCGTTTTTCTCATGATGTTGGCCCCCGCTCCCGGATCGCGCCGACGTCAGGCGGCCCGCTGAATGGATTTATTTCGATGCTAATACTCTGTAATTGTAATCCGAAAATAAGAAAGTCATCGTCATAGTTGCCGAGCCGGAAGGGAAGCGCTTCCAAATCAGCTTAGACCGACGAGCAAAGCCACCTTTCTTTACTACATTCCCGCCTTCCTTAATTAGAATGTACTCCGTTTCTTCATTATAGGAAAGGCTTTGGGCAAAATGTAACGCGAAAATATTCGGATCGGGATGAATTTGTTCGTTAACTCGAGCACTTTAATTGTAATGCGCCGACTGAGTCGGGTTAGAGCCTTGTAAGAGTCTATGAAATATAAAAGGCGCAAGCCGCTCCATATGAATGGGAGCGGCTTGCGCCGTTTATTACGTGTTATGGAAGTCCGAAGGGATCGTCCTCGCGTTTGCGAACCTCTTCCTTCAGAATGGTATACAACCCGGCGACGTCTTCCTTGCGGGTTGACTCCGTCAAGCGCTCGATCCGCACCGTCAGCGTGCGTTGACCGAACTGGATGTCCAGCACATCCCCGACCTTGACGGCAGTGCTTGGCTTGGCCTCCCTACCGCCCAGAAGAACGCGCCCTTGGTCGGACACGTCCTTCGCGACGGTGCGCCGCTTGATCAACCGCGACACCTTCAGGAATTTATCCAGACGCATGTTTAATCCACGCTCCAAACAGGAGAGCGCCGTATTACTTGACAGCGTCTTTCAATTTGTTACCCGCTTTGAAGGCTGGCACTTTGGATGCTGGAATCGTGATGGAGTTGCCCGTTTGCGGGTTGCGACCTACGCGGCCGGAACGGCTGCGAGTTTCGAAAGTGCCGAAGCCGATCAATTGAACCTTGTCGCCCTTGGACAGAGCGTCAGTCACTTCGCCCAGGAAGCTGTTCAATACGGATTCTACGTCTTTCTTAGTCAAGCCGCTTTTGTCTGCGATGTTGTTGATCAGGTCTGTTTTGTTCATGGTACGGAATTCCTCCTAGGGTTGGAACTTTAATTCGTTCCCGCTGCCGGTCGGCGGCTGGAAACGTTGATTTTTTGATGCACGATGGATACTATTCTGTCCCCTGCTAAAAAAATCCTGCCGTTCCCTAAAAAAAATTCTCGAAATAGGTAGAAAGTACGGGGAAATCGGCGATTTTTAGGCATTATTTAGGCGAGAAGACCATTTTGGCCTCTTGCCACCAAGCTTCCATCTCTAACAAGTCAGTTTCCCCAAAGGTTTTGCCGTTTATACGCAGTTGATCTTCGATATACCTGAATCGCTCCGTGAATCTCCGGTTGGTTCCCGCCAGCGCTTCCTCGGGATCGGCTTTGATGAATCGCGACGCGTTCACGACGGCGAACAGCAGGTCGCCCAGCTCGTCCCGTTGACGTTCGGCGGATTCCTCGCTCACCGCCCGCCGCAGCTCGGTCAGCTCCTCCTCGATCTTGGCGAACACCCCGTCCAGATCCGGCCAGTCGAAGCCGACGGAGGCCGCCTTCTTCTGTACCTTATGGGCTCGGGGCAGCGCCGGCAGATCCTTGGGCACGCCATCCAGAAGCGATTGGCGTTCGGGAACGCCCTTGCGCTTCTTCTCCTCCGCTTTCATCTGCTCCCAATTGGCCAGCGCAGCTTCGGCGTCCTGGGCGTTCTTGCCTCCGAAGACGTGAGGATGGCGGAAGATCAGCTTGTCGTTCAGCTCGGCCAGCACGTCGAATACGTCGAAGGCGCCCTCTTCCTCCTCCATCTGGCTATGCAGTAGAACCTGAAGAAGCACGTCCCCGAATTCTTCCTTCATGCCGTCCGGATCGTCCAGGTCGAGCGCCTCGATTGCCTCGAACGTCTCCTCGATGAAGTTGCGCCGAATCGACTGATGCGTTTGCTCGCGATCCCACGGACAGCCTTCCGGGCTGCGCAGAATGGCGACAATCTCGTGCAGCCGTTCGAAGGAGCGCCGGAGCAGCCTGTCGTCCCGGCTGGCGGCTACATACACAAGCGTCAGATTGCCGTAGGCTTCAAGACGATCGAGCTCATACAGCGGAATACGGACGATGCTCTCCTGCCCTGCCACGCCAAGAGCTTGTCCCACAACGACCGGATGGTCGTCGGGGTAGACGCTCATCAGCGTCAGCTTCACCTCCGACGCGGTATAAGCGTCGTAGACCTGCCCGATCACTGTATGCAGCTTGGGTCTCAGGTGCTCGCGCGCAAGGTCTGCGGCATCGAGCAGCTGGAAGCCTTCAATCGGATCGAAGCCCAGCCGAGTGAACGCCTGATCCAGGAAGCTCTCGCCGCCCAACACCCGGAGCTCCACGCCTTCCGGTTCCGCTCGCTCCCGCAAGAGCTGAACGGTCCGCTCCGCGACCATCGGATGGCCGGGCACGGCGTAGACGAGCGCCTTTCCGGGCCGGCTCAGGGCCGCGCCTAGTAGCTCGGCTGCGATGATCTCGTACACTTCGCCGAACGATTCCTGCTTCTCGTATACGCGATCGAACGATTCGAACGCGATGCCCCGAAGCTTCAGGTCGGCCACCGCCGGATGGTCCTCCGTGCGCACATAACGGCGAGAAGCGCTCTCCAGAGCTTTAAGCGTGCCCAGCGTAAGCTGGTCCTCCCCGCCGGACCCCAGGCCGACGACCGTAATCAAGGGTTTCATAGCTAGAATCATCCTTCCTTCTTATCCCGATGAGTCAGGGAATGAATGCGTTGCAGCCAATCGTCGAGGCGAGTGCCGGATATGCCCGGCAGCTCGCGCCATTCGCGCGGAGCGACGGCGCCCAGGGCGACGAGCGCCGCGGCGAAGACGGCGGCCCCGAGCGCGACGCCCGGCAGGGCGACGAGGAGGGCCGCCGCGCGCGCGGGCAGGGCGGCGCTGAGCGCGCCCAGGGCGAGCGCGGCCAGCGCGACCGCAGCCGCCATCGCGGCCAGCGCAGCGCCGG
>NZ_JBHSED010000009.1:0-19991 GCF_042651945.1 Cohnella boryungensis
TGATGGGTTTTTGGGGCAATGACCCCGTGCGCAACCCTATCTTACCGAGGCACTCTTTTTTATTCAAACTCCAAATTATTCGTTCTACAGGAATTCTAACTTTAAGTCCACGATTCATTCGTGGGCTTTTATTATTTCGCTAAAAAAAGCGGCAATTCCACAGAAGTATGGAATTTTTCTCTGTATAATAAAGCAGAGGTGAGTTATATGGGTGAAATTGGAAAGTCATTAAAAGTTTCTGCGGCCGCGTTGGCAGGGATCGTTATTCTGGGCTTGGTTGTTGTTTATTCTCTGGACCTCAAGCGACCGCCCCGGATCGAAGAAGCATCGGAAACCAATTCGTACAGATGGTACAGAGAGGACTTAGGAGAACAGGCACGCTCCAGCGACGGCTCAGACTTTCATTTGTTGATCAAAAAAGGAGACAGCAACAACTGGATCGTGTTTTTTTCGGGCGGAGGCGCCAGTTGGGATGAAAGCAGCGCGGCGCAACCGATAAAAATCATGAATTTTTTGACGGGTAAGCCGACGGGCAACTATTTTGCAAACATCCCTATTTATTTGAAGGCTATATTGCAGGGGATGACGGACAATCACAAGGCAGACAATCCTTTCAAAGATTGGAACATCGTATATATACCTTATTCCACCGGCGATTTGCATATCGGTAACCGCGTTGCCGAGTATGTAAAAGATGACGGCAGCCGATTCATCATGCGCTATAACGGAAGGAACAATGTTCGCCAAAGCCTGGAATGGATTTATGCGAATGTGGACAGCCCAGACAAGCTGTTGATTGCCGGAGAAAGCGCGGGAGGATTCGGATCCGCGTTCTGGGCGGGGGAAATTGCCAACCGCTATCCCCATGCGCAAATCTATCAATATTCGGACAGTGCTTTCTTGTATAGCGAGAAATGGCCGAATATCGTGAATAAAGAGTGGCAAGCGGAATTCGAAAGCACCTTCGGCTATCCGGTTAAGGAGGACCTGATCGGGGCCGCATTCGAGGGCAACGGCAGCAGAATGCCGTCGCGCACGGTGTTTCTGCAGTCCTATTCACTGTATGATGAAGTTCTTATTACCTTTCAGAATGCCATTAACGATAGTGATAGCCCCATTGACGCTCAGGCTGTCCGGGATTGGTCACGGCAACTGCGCGAATCCGTTGCTTTCCTAGCCGACACCATGCCGAATTACCATTACTTTCTGACGGATTACGGGATGGATATAGAGAAGGGAACCACCGGACATACTTTCGCCACTAGGGATACTTTCTACAAAGCGGAACAGGACGGAATCAAATTGCTAACTTGGCTTGACGATATTATCAATCGCGGACAGAGCTATTCCGTAGGCGAGAGATTTGTGGAAGAACTCCGGGAAGCCAGGGAGTAACCGCCAAGCGGATATCCTGAATCTGGCATTCTCAGCAGATATTTGAGATAATCAAGAATAAACGGTTCTGCGCTGCGGGCGTATGCTGAAGCCGCCGTGTAGGTAACCCAGTGTTGCGTTGTCATCATGATCAATCCAGAGGAGCTGTGGTTATCTTGTATAAGGGATCGAAATCCAATGTGCTGCAAGGTATTCAGGAAGAGTGCCAAAAGCTGAAAATGCGTCTAAGAGACGGGAATGCGGATGAAATGTTAAGTACGGATGGTTTGTCCGGCGCGGCACTGGAAATTTCGCAATGCGTGAATGAGGTACTGGAAGCTCTGCGGCATCGAAGCCGCGAGGCGGAGGTAAAGTTGGATTTAGTATCGCGGGCGATTGAGGTAGGCTTGTGGGATATGAAGGTGGAGGCCGGAGATCCTATCAATCCGCGCAATGCGTTTAACTGGAGCTCGGATTTCCGCCAAATGCTAGGCTTCTATGACGAGAAAGATTTTCCCGACGTGCTCGATAGCTGGGCTTCAAGGCTTCATCCGGAAGACAAGGAGCGCACCTTGCAAGCCTTTGCGGATCATCTGAACGACCATACAGGCACAACGCCGTACAACCTGGAATATCGACTGCTGACCAAAGACCGAGAGTATCGCTGGTTTAAGGCGACGGGCAGCACGAAACGCGATCCGCGAGGTATCCCTCTGCGAGTAATCGGCGCTTTATTCGACATACATAATGAAAAAGAAAAGGCGATAGAACTGGATGCGTTGGTTACACGCTACGATCTTGTAAATCGCGCTTTAATAGAAGCCCCTTGGGATATGACCGTGATTGCCGGAGATCCGGTTAATCCGAATAACGAATTTTGGTGGTCGCCGCAATTCAGGAAAACGTTGGGCTTCCGGGATGAACAGGATTTTCCCAATCTGCTCAGCAGTTGGAGCGACAGATTGCATCCGGAGGACAAGGAGCCCACGCTGCGGGCGTTTGCCGAGCATCTAAACGATTATAGCGGTCAAACTCCGTACGAGGTGGATTATCGACTTTGCTTGAAGAACGGGGAATACCGCTGGTTCCATGCCGGAGGAGAGACCGTCCGTAATGAACGAGGCGTGCCTATCCGGGTGGCCGGAACGATTCGCGATGTGACTTATGAAAGGAACAGGGAAGGGCTTGTTCAGAGCATGACGCAGAGGACGCAACAATTATCCGCCTCCATTACGGAACTGACCAGTGCATTTCATTCAATTACGCTGCAGGCGCAAGAGTTGGCGCTTGCTCAGGAAAATTCCGCCGAAGCGGCAGAGAAAGCGGCGACCAGCGCCGAGGAAACGAAAAACATTTCTGTACTGATAAGGGAAATTGCCGATCAGACGAACCTGCTTGGGCTCAATGCGGCTATTGAAGCGGCACGTGCGGGAGAAGCGGGCAGAGGGTTCGAAGTGGTCGCTCATGAGGTACGTAAACTGGCTGTGAATAGTTCCTCGGCAACCGCGGAAATTGGAAATAGCTTAAATGAGATGAAGCAGCTTATGGAGCAGATTCTGCATCATATTGACAACATGTCGCAATTGACCCAATCTCAAGCTGCGCTTACCGAAGAAGCCAACGCTTCGATGGACGATATTCATCGCATGTCAGACGAATTAGCCTCGCTGGCCATGCAATTTTAATTATACGTACGGCTAAGCCGTTATGGCCTGATTCCCTCGCTTGATTCGGACGGGGTCCAGCAATTAACGGCTTCCGAGCCCGCAAGTTCCGCGTTATTCTTGGTAATCTGTACGAATAAGGACATCCCAGCCGCAGCCAAGGTGAGAGAAGTCGACCAACAACAGTCTTGAACCGCGGGGAAGGCTACGTTCTAAGCTTATAGCTGCGTGCGCGGGCTTGACCGCTGGCGATGTCCAATAGTTGCAGCTTCACCAGGGAATGCAGGATGCGTCTGGCTTGTCGGTCGCTCACTCTCAGATGATGTGCCAGCTCCAAGGGGGCAAAAGGACGCAGAATGCGGCGAGCTAATCGAAGAGTCTCGGCTTCAAGCCAGGATAACGTTGCAGAGACATCCGACGCAATGAATTTGCCAATGAAAGCAAGAATGAGCTGCTGACATTGCTTCGGCTCTTCGACAATCGAAGGATAGGCAATCGGAAGAAGCGTCCACCCGTCCAAGGAGAGCAAGCAGTGGCGTCGACATAAATCCTTAAATCTCCTCACGTCAAGATCCCGGGCATGAGGGCCGTATCCTTGAATCTCGATTCCTCCTTTGGTTTCCCCAGGCATATAGGCAAGGTCCACATAACGATAGCCATTGCCGAAGTCCCGAACCTCCCACTCGGGAAGCAGATGGTGGAAGTTACCCACAGCTGGAAACCACACGGATCGAAGAAATTCGATGGTTCCGTGCCCCAAGCCTTTTTGAAGCAGCTCCCGTCTCCTTGGGTTGCGCTCCTGATTTAGATTGGCAATCATCCATTCCTCGTAATGCTGCTCGAATCGCGACATCCCTTTCACCCTCCGCATGGTAGTTAAAAAGACAAAAGCCGCTCTCCTACAAATCGCATCCCTAATTACCGAAGGGGGATGCTCATCGTAAGGAAGCGGCGTGTTCTTCACGACCTTAACGTAGCTATTATAGCGTATACCCTCTTATCGAACAATCATTCATGGAAAACACAACTGCAAGAGGACTACAGATCCGCTATTTACGGTTTTTCGGGGAATTTTGGCATGTAAGCGGACAGGGAAGACGCTATGCCCTGGTTATCCCCACGAAATTGGAATGACCAGCGCGAATAGCGGCTCCTGTGTCCGCAATCTCGGGATAGACTGGAGATTTTCGCGAATAGCGGCTCCTGTGTCCGTAATCTCGGGATAGATTGGGATTTCCGCGAATAGCGGCTCCTGTGTCCGTAATCTCGGGATAAACTGGAGATTTCCGCGAATAGCGGCTCCTGTGTCCGCAAATTCCGCGAGTGATTACACATGAAATCCGCCGCAAAAGAAAGACCCGAGTGAGGACGCTCGTTACTGCCGGCGTTCTTCTTCCGGGTCGATCGACAATGCTAGATGGCCAGAGGACTTACGCTCAGTCTGACCGGTACGTCCTTGTTGTAGGTAAAGATGTACAGCGCGTCGTTCCATACATACGTCATTTCGTACTTGCCGCCGGCTAACGGAGTCTTAAGCGGCTTGAGCTTGCTCGCTTGAATCGATTTGACCAGCAGCGACAGCACGGTTTTGTTCCAGGTGTTGATTTCCGTAACCGCATAGGCCTCGGGATTGTCCTCGTCCACCTTGAGCTTAAAGGATAGCTGCTGGGCGGCGTACTTGAACAGCAATGTGCCGGGCGGCAATACGGAATCGTCGGGAGTTCCGGGCAAGCCGGGATCATCCGGCAGAACGGCAGGCGCGCCGTCGTCCGTCCCCGGCTCCGAATCTTCCGCAGGCGAGGACAGCACCTTCACGATCGGAGTGTCGGTGGGCGTCGCTCCAGGGCTTGTTTGCTCGCCGCCGGGCTGCTCGGCGCCCGAAGGGCTGTCCCCGTTGCTCTCCGTACCTGCATTGCCCGATTCCGCCGGGGGTTTCGTCTCTCCAGCGTTTCCCGTACCTTCGGGTTTGTCTTCCGCCGCAGCGCCGCCGGTTGCCTCTTCGCCGCCCGATCCGGTTTCCGAAGGCGCAATCTCTTCCTCGACGGGGGCGACATCCGTTGAGGCCGGAGAGGCGTCGGGAGGACCATACAAGCCCTCCAGCTTCGGCTGCGACAGGCTCAGAAAGCCTTGAAGGAACACCTCGCCGCTTCGGAAGTATCCCGTATATACGGGAGCGCCGTCCGCATCCAGAAGCGAACCGATGCCCTCATACTTGTCCGCTTTGAACTTGCCCGTGTACAAGGCGGCACCGTCCGCTCCGAAGGCTTGCCCGTCGCCCTCCCGTTGGCCGCTTACAAAGCCGCCGGTATACAGCGGAATCCCTTGCTCGTTCATGAGCGTTCCGGCGCCGTGATAGCCGCCTAGCAAGAACGCGCCCTTGTACTTCGCGATGCCCGACGGGAAGTATTCCGTGCCTTCGCCCGACAAAGCGCCGCCCATGAATTGTCCCTCGTAATGCGGAGACCCGTCCTTCCGGTAAAGCTTGCCCTGTCCCTCGTATTGGCCGCCGTTAAAGCCGCCCTCGTAGACCAGCTTGCCCTCCGCGTCGTAAAGCTTGCCGGTTCCTTGATAGACGCCCGCCGCGAAGGCTCCCGTATACTGGGGCGCATCCGGGCCAAGAAACAAGGTTCCGGCCCCTTCGTACTTGCCGCCGGCGAATTCTCCCTCGTACAGCCTGGAGCCGTCCGGCTTGAACAGAGTCCCCTTGCCGGCGTACAGGTCATCCGCGAACTCTCCACGATAGAGAAGCGTGCCGTTCTCTTCGTAGAGCTCTCCCTTGCCGGATCTTAAGCCCTGCGCGAAGTCTCCGATGTAGAGCAAGGAGCCGTCGGGCGCATACTGCTTGCCCGCTCCGGTAAATTGGCCATTCTCCAGCGGGCCTTGGTAGATGAGGTTCCCGGCTTCGTCGACGATCTTCGCTTGACCGGTGAAGCCCTTGGCAAGAGCGGCGGAGGCTTCGATCTTCGGCGTGCGCGCGAACCACTTGTCTACGAACTTCGGAGGCTTGATGAAGCCGAAGTAGACGATGATGAGCGTCAGCAGCAGAAGAATGACAAATAGCTTCTTCGCAATGTAGAAGGAGCCGAATTTCCAGTAATTTTCTAATGAACGGAGCTTTCCGCCCATAATGCTTCTCATCCACTTGACGAGCCAGCGGACAAGCAGCTTGGGAAGGGCTTTGGCTCTCTTGAGCGGCATGATGACCGCTCGCTTGAACGGTTGGATAAACGGCTTTAATATCGCTTCAATCATAATTAGGGCACCTGTATCGTCATTTGTCCTGGATTTGAAATCTGAATGACTCCGCCAAAGTTGCACATGCACTTGGAGGCGTTATTCAACGCCGGCATATTCGCCACGAGCACGGTCGGAGATCCGGGGACCCAGGGCGCAGCGACTACAGGCGTGCAAGGCATCGGCGTAAGAGCGCCAAAAGCGGCGGCCGTCGCAGAGGCGACAGCGGGGTTAGCCATGGAGTTGCACATGCCAAAAGGCATAATATTGACGAACGGCTTGTTGTCCATGATGTTGGCAATCGGCATAGCGGTCATCGTCCGGTTGGCCGGAAGCACGTTCAACGTGGCCGGCGCCGCGCCGAAGGAGCATTGCAGCATGGCACCGCCGCATACGAGCTGACCCATCAGGCTTTCCTCCAAAGGCGCATGGCGCCTCGTAATCGATTCTCTGAAATCCGTTACGTTACTATCTATTTCCATACTACAACATAAGCCGTAAATTGTCATTTGAATCGGAAAAAGGGTGTAAAATGTCGGGGTTTTATAGTACGATGGAAAACATAGGATAGCAGTCGGACCTAGGCATCGCGCGGGCGTGCCAAAAAAGAAAGAGACGGGAAAACAAGATGAAAAAGCTTGCGGTAGTTGTACTTCTGATCGCTCTTGCGGTGACGGGTCTATCGGCCTATCGAATTCAGGAAAACGGCGGCTTCGCAGCGGGGCCGTGGAAGCGGGAGGTGGCCCTGGACAATCTGTCCCGGGCGGCGGAAGCATCGGCATCCTCGCTGGTTGTGATCGCGCGTTCGAAGCAGGAGCTGCTGCGGCTCACTCCGTCCGGTCAGGCGGAAGCGGAGATCAGACATGCCAACGGCGGCAGCGACTCCAGAAGAGATTTTACCGAAGTGGTGGTCGATGCAAGCAATCGAACGATTGCGCTGGATACGGTGCTCGACTCCTACGGCTTAATTGTTCAGAGCGAGCAGATTGTTCGATACGACGAGAAGGGCGCTTCGCCGGAGGTGCTTTATGAATGGCTGGGCAACGGAACGGGCAAGAGGGTCGGCCAGCTAAAAGGACTGCAAATAAAGGACGGCAGCCTGTACTTTTTTATAGCCAACTCGGACAAGGTGACGCTGATGCGCCTGCCTCTTGCGGGAGGACAGCCTGAGGAGGCGTTCGCCTTCGCGCTGCCCAAGGACCGTTACTTGTCGGAAATTAGGGGAACCGAGCCGGGACAAATCTACTATACGACCAAACGCGGAGCTATTTTTCAGGTGACGCCGGACGGTTCGAGCAAGATGATGTATCCAATGGGGAGCATGGACCGCACCCGCAAGAACTTCCCCGAAAGGTTGTCCATCACGGAGGACGGCCGACTGATGTTCATCGATCGGCTGCTGAATTCCGTGACGGTCATGGAGCCGGGACAGAAATACTTGAACGTGCTGCTCGGCGAAGCCTCGATCGCCCAAGCGGCCCCGGACGCCGAAAGCCATGAGATCATGGATGTCGTTCCGAAGAGCGGCGGCGGCTATGCGGTCGTGCTGAACGATCGCGTTCTGCTGTACGATCAGAGCAACCGCGTTGCAGGCGTGCTTACGAAAGCAAGCCATTCAGGCTCGTCGCTCAAGGCGGGCTGGTTGATGTGGGGAATCGCCGCGGCGGGCGTGGCACTGCTGCTCTATTCCCTGTGGCTCGCTTACGTGCATCTGATGAGGCGCAAATTTTCCCTCTTCTTCAAGCAGCTTATCGTCACCGTTCCCGTCATCGTTGCGGGCATGCTCCTCTTGTCCAATTTCATCTACAACAGCTTTTCCGCAAGAATGGAAGAGGAGATGCAGAGGGAGCTGGCGCTGCTCGCGCGCAACGGGCAGCAGTTGATCGATGGAGACCGCCTAGAGAAGCTGAGCTCTCCCGAAGATTACCGCAACGCGGATTACGAGAGCATTCGCGAGAAAATGAGCTTTCTGTTCGAGGGCGAGCAGTCCGCCGAACGCCAGGGCTTATACGGCACGCTGTACAAATACGACCAGGGCGAGCTTTACATCCTGATGGACGACGACGACGGCGTCAATATGTTCAAGCCGTTCGGCAAAAATGAAGACAACGAATCGGTGCGCATGAGCGGAACCGTTCGAACCGGCCAATGGGAGGATGCGAACGGCAAGTGGCTCTATGCCATCGGCCCCGTGTACAACAGCCAGCGCGAGGTCGTCGGTATCTACGAGACCGGCCGGGACCTGAGCGTGCTTAATCAGGCGAACCAGAAAATCTATCAAAGCATCCTGCAGAACATCGCGATTATTACCGCTGTCCTGCTGGCCGTCATTCTGGCCGGGACCTTCCTGATGCTGTCCACGGTTCGCAAGCTGCGCCGCAGCGTCATGGCGATGGCCGACGGAAACTGGGACGTCGAGGTACGGGTCAGGAGCCGGGACGAGGTCGGGGATCTGGGCGAGCAATTCAACCGGATGGCGCGTTATATCCGTCAATACATTTCCGACATTACGAGCTTCTCGGAGGCTTCTTACCGCTTCGTGCCGCAGCAATTTTTCAAGTCTCTCGGCAAGAAGGGGATACTCGATATTCATCTTGGGGATCAGGTTCAGAAAAGCATGTCCGTGATGATCGCCAACCTGCGCGATTTCCGCAAGCTGTCGCAGACGTTGACCCCGATGGAGAACTTTAACTTCATGAACTCCTTCCTGCGCAGATTCGGGCCGCTCGTTCGCAAGGAGGACGGGCTGATCAGCAAATATCTGGGCGCCGGATTTATGGCATTGTTCCCGGGCTATACGGAAGAGGCGTTAAGAGCGGCAATCGCCATTCGTCAGGAGTTGGTCGAATATAACGCGGATCGCAAGCAGTCCGGCTACGTTCCCGTAGATGTGGGCATAGCGATACACCGAGGCCCGCTCATGATGGGAATTATCGGCGAAGAGCGGCGGTGGGAGGGGAATGTCATCTCCGACGACATTCACTTGACCACTACGCTTGAGAAGCTGTCCGAGGAGCTGGGGGCATCCGTTCTTGTCACCCGGGATTTCTTCGAGCTGTTGAGGGATCCGGAGCGCTTCCGCCATCGTTCGCTGGGACGGATAACGCCCGAGGGACAGGGAGAAGCGATTGAGCTGATCGATGTCTACGACGGAGACCCCGAGCCTCTGCGGCAAGCCAAGGATCGCACGAAAGCGTTGTTCGAGCGCGGGCTCCAGCTTTGTCAGGAAGGACGTTTCTACGATGCCCGGGAAACCTTCGTCGAGGTTATCAAGCAGAACCGTCTGGACAAGGCGGCCAAGCTTTATTTCTATCTCTGCGACGAATATTACCAGAAGGGCACTTCTTCCGGATGGAACGGCACGTTGGCCGTATAAGCCAACCAGGCTAGAGGGGGCAACGCGATGATTACCCATACATACAGCATTCAACGGCTCGCTTCGGAAGAGACGGCCGCCCGAATCGTCGATTTTTTCTTTTCCTCCAATTCGTTCGACGATACTAGATATACGCCCGGCGAGGAGGAGCAGTTGAAGACCTTGCCCTACAGAGCGCTCTCGGGCGAGGTTGTCTTCTGGTATGCGACGAGCGAGGAAGGCGAGATTATCGGGGCGAGCTGCGCGGCCGAGAACGACCAGAAGACGGGCGGCTACAGCTGGGATTACGTTGTGGTGCATCGCCAATATCGCGGTTGGGGAATCGCGGCCAATCTGCTAAGCCACATGATCGAATACTTGCGTCATGCCTCGGCTCGTTACTTGATCACTTATACGTGCAGCCTTCCGGAATATCAGACGGTGCGTCGATTGTTCGACCGGAACGGCTTTCAGCTCATCGGCCAATGTCCCGACTATTATTTTGAAGGAGAAGATCGGCTAATATACTGGCGCAAAATCTCCTAAACTCAAATTCATGCGCAGAAAGAAAGAGAGAAATCATGATTGCACAACAATGGTTCCGCCGTCTGGGCATTAAAACGGAAGACCGGCACAAGCTGTGGCTGATGGTGCCGGTCTTTCTGCTGTGCGGAATCGCCGAGACGCTGAACTATAACGGATTCATGACCCTGTTTAACCAACGATTCGGCAGCTCCAATCTGCCCTATGTCTATGTGGCGGAAGCCATCATTCTCCCCTTGGAAGCCTGGTTTATGACATGGCTTGCAGGCAGATTGTCCAAGCCCGGGTTAATGAAGGCCATGTACTATTTAATGATCGGAATCGTCGCGGTTAACGCCGTCGTGCTTCTGGGGATGAGAATGTCCGGGGAGGATTTCCGCTTCTACTATCCTTTCCTGTTTCTTTCCTCCAGCTTTGTCGTACGCCAGCAAACGATTCTGCTGTGGAGCTTGGCCGTCGATCTGTGCCCGACGCAGCAAGCGAAGCGTCTGATGCCTTTTTTCGTGGCTTCGGCGACGCTTGGCGGGGTAGCGGGCGGTCTGATAACGCAAGTGGCGAGCCCTACGTTGGGACCGGACATCGTGTACGTCCTGGGGCCGCTATTTCTACTGGCTGCACTTTATAATTATCGTAAAGCGATCGCGGACTATCTGGTGCCTCTGGCGCTCAGAACCGGCGGAGGGAACGAGCCCGAGGCCGACGCGTTGTCGTCTCTGGATTATTTCCGAAGGACGCTGCGCTCTCCGTTCCTGCTGAGCGTTCTCGGCTTGATGACGATCATGCCCGCGCTGTACTTTCTCATGGAGTTCCTATTCCTGAATACTGCGCATGGCGCATATCCGAACGAAGCCGATTTCGGTAAAATGTTCGGCATCGTGACGACGCTGCTGTTCGCGTTGGCTTTCTTGCTGCAGCTGGTCTCCGGGCGATTAATGGCGTGGCTGGGAGCAAGCGGCATGCTGATCGGGATCTCCGGCGTATACGGGATATCCTTCGTCGCGGCTTGGGCTCTGCTTGGCTCGCCGATCGCGCTGGCTGCGGTGTCGGGCGGATACATGCTGACCTATCTTCTTATCTATTATTCGGCTGAACCGTCTTACCAGTTATTTTATAAGATTTTGCCGCTGCGGCAGCGCGACGGATTCCGCTTCGTCGCGCAGGGCGTAGCTACGTTCATGGGCATTCTGCTCGGCGCCGGGCTGCAATTCCTGCATACCGGATTCGGCTGGAGCTTCGGCGCATTGGCTGCCCTCGGCGCGATCGGCGCGGCGGGCTTGGTCGCCCTGTCCTGGGGCGTCCGTCAGCTGTACCTCAAGGAACTCGTTCGCAGCTTGCAATCGGCGGACTTCACGGAGGACAGGGAGCTTGCGGAAGCCTATCAGGAGTTCTACCGCAATTCCCGCACGATGGGCGCCGTGCTCGCCATGCTGCGTCACGAAAGCGAGGAAGCAAGGGAAGTGGCGCTGAACATTCTCGGCCGCGCCAAGGAGCCGCGGTACTTGCCTCAGCTTCTTTCCGCGATAGAGGATGACAGCCCGAAGGTGAAAATTGCGGCGCTGAGAGCCATCGACCTGTCGGAGGCGAGTCTTGAGGATATGGCGAAGATTGCGACCTTGCTGGAGGACCCGGAGCCGGACGTCCGCAAGGAGGTTGTAAGGAAGCTGGCCCAGATGAAGCATCTGTCGGCACAAGCTTTTTTCTTCTTGCGCATGAAGCTGCTTGATCGTTCGCCAATGGTAGTGGCCGAAGCGGTCAAGGCGATGTACTTGCTGGAAAGCGCGCAGAGCTATGAAGCCTGCTACGAGGTCATCGAGCATATTCTCAAAGCAGGCGGCGAATCCGCGATATATGTCTGCAGAGTCGTGGCCGAGCTGGAGATGGAGAGATTCGCGCCGGACGTAGAAGCGCTGCTGGAAGATCCGCATCCCGCAGTCCGGGTGGCGGCCACGGCCTGTCTGGGCAAGCTGAAGAGAACGACCGTTATCGCGAGGCTGCTAGACCGACTGCCTGCGGCGGATCAGGAGCTCTATCAGGTGACGACGCAGGCGTTGATCGAGATGGGAGAGGAAGCGTCGGACCTGCTCAAGCAAGGGCTTGGCGAGACTTCTCCCAGAAGCTGGCGCGCTTCCGTGACCGCGTTGGCGCAGCTTCTCCCGGACGAGGAGGTTAGCGGCTGGCTGGCGGAACAGGGGACGGGCAAGCTGGCGGAAATCGCGGTGTCGGCGGCGCTGCCGGAGGCCTATCGCAAGCTGGGGCGGGAGGATCTCGCGGAGCTCGCGAAGCTGCGGCAGAGCGATCTGGAACAGACGATCCGCGCCGGCGTGTGGGCCGTGCTGGAGAGATTGACGGATGAGCAGGTCGTTGCCGCCATACGAAGAGCCCTGGACGACGAGGACGAGGAGACCCGCAGCGGCGGATTGGAGGTGCTGGCGGAGGGAATCGGCGAACGCAAGCTGTCGCAGCGACTGGCCTCCGGCTGGCAGACGGATTCCGAGCGGCTGGCAGGCATGACCGAGGAAGCGGCGCGGGAGGCAGTCGCCCGCTCGGCCGAATGGTCCGACGATTGGTGGCAGGAGATGGCGGAGGAATGGCGGAGAGGGGAGAGAGGAACGGCGATGAAGGAAGAGCAAAGCATGCTTGGCAGATTAAACAAGGTTGTCTTCCTGAAGAAGGTGCCCTTCTTCTCCGACCTGTCGCTTGAGGAATTGGGACTTATTGCGGCGGCGGCGACGGAAGCGACGTTCGAGGACGGCAGCTATCTATTGAAGCGGGGAGAAAAAAACCCGGCGATGTATGTCGTTGTCGAAGGCAATGTGGAGCTGACGAGCATATCAGCGGCAGGCTGGGAAGGAACTTTGGGCGTAATGGGCCCAGGGGAAGTGTGCGGCGCGAATTCGGCGCTGGAAGAAACCCCGTCCTCCGTTACCGTTCAGGCGTTTTTCGGCGACGTTCGCGCCCTTGAGCTGCGGCGCGAGGATGTGACCCGGCTCGTTCGGCTGTATCCGGAGATCGGAATCGGGCTGCTCCGGGCGTCTCTTGCGCGTATACGCTTGCTGGAAGAGATGATGATGAAATTCGATTCGTGAAGTCTTGCGATCAAGGATGGAAGATTGACATTGCTGGGGCCTTCCCGTATATTGGTCGGCAAAGCCTTGTAACGGGAACAGCTGGCAAGAGCGGAATCGGAGGAACGAACAGGCATGAGCGGAGCGGGAAGAAATCGCCAACGCGGCGGTTATAAGCAAAATGGCGGTCAAGAGGGCAATGGTCGGGGAAGATCGGCTGCGGACTCCCGGAGCGGAAGCGGCGGGAGAAGCGGAACGACGAGGCGTCCGGAAGGGCTCAGCGCAGGCGGGCGCCGCAACGAGCGCGCGGCGAAGGCCGAAAGCTATGGCCGCGGAGAACGGAAAGAGCGTCCGGGAGAAGGCCGCGTCCGAGCGGAAGGGTATGCTCAGAGGCAGGGCAAACCGGGCGGCCGGACAGCCGCCCCTGGTAAGCAGCGGCAGACCGGGCCTTCTCCGGCTGCGAAGCGTCCCGCCGTTCAGGGGGGAGGCGGCCAAGGAGGAAGTCGGCAGCCCCTGCTCGGGATGGGACGCATTAAAGGCGAATGGCTGGATATTCGCTTGCCCGAGCATCTGGTCGGGGCTCCGATATCGGTCATCGCCAAGCATTTGCCGCTGCAGCCGAAGCTGATCTCCAAGCTTATGCACGAGCGCGGATGCCTGCTTCAAGGCCCGAGCCTCCGCCTTCATCTGTTCCCGCGCGAAAGCCGGGATTACCCGTCCGACTGGATGGAGCTCAATATTTTGTACGAAGACGAATTTACGCTGGTCGTCAACAAGCCGGCCGGCATCGAGGTTCATCCGAGCGAGAAGGGGCAGCGCAAGACGCTCGCCCATGCGGTCGCCGCCTATTACGAGATGACGGGAAAGGACCTGCGAATCCGCCACGTCCATCGGATCGACAAGGATACGACAGGACCCGTGCTGTACGCCAAGAACGAATTCGCCCATTATCAATATGATAAGGGAATGAGAGAGAAATCGATCGAGCGCATCTATGTGGCGCTGGTCGAAGGCGGCGTGGAAGGGGACCGGGGCAGAATCAACAAGCCGATCGGACAGGACCGGCACCATTCGACCCGCCGACGCGTGAGCGAGACGGGCGATCCGGCCGTAACGCACTTCGAGGTAGCGGAGAGATTTGCAGACCATACCTGGGTTCGCCTTCGTCTGGAGACGGGCCGAACTCATCAGATTCGGGTTCATATGGCGTCGATTAACCATCCGCTTGCGGGCGATGGGCTTTATGGCGGCAAGCGGGGAATCATCTCCCGCCAGGCGCTGCACGGGGAACGCCTGATCTGGCGTCATCCCTGGACCGGTGAGAAGCAGCAGGCTGCCGCGCCGCTGCCGGATGACCTCCTGCAGGCGCTTGAGCGGCTGCGCCGGGAGTGAAGCCCTCCGGCAGCTCTGCCGATGGGCTTCTCAAGAGCAACAACAAGTAACGGCTGTGCCGCGCTCCGATCCAGAGCGTTACACAGCCGTTTTTTTATGCGTTATTTCCGCGAGCACAGCGCTTCGGTCATCAGGTAGGAAATCGCCGCTTCCGCGCCGCAGTTGATATTCGGCCCGTAGGGGGTGAGACCGTCGCAGCAGCTTCCGTCCGCCGGATCGACCATCGGCGCGCGCAAGTCGTTCGCGCCATAGAACCAGTCGCGACACAAGCCGCTCAAGGCCCGATAATGTCCGAGCTGCTCGTCGCCAAGCCGGAAGCCGTCGCTCCCGAGAGTCGTTCGGCCCAGTACGCCTCCGCCCCTCTCCGTATGCAGCGAGCCTGCTCCGCCGGCCCTTGCGCTGCCGACGAGGCGGTCGCTTTGCTCCTGTCGAGCGAGCTTGCTCGCGAGGGCAGCCTCTTCCAGAGCCAGCGCGAGCTTGAACAGCTCCAGCGGCTGCTGATCCCAGCGGCTGCTGGCTTCGGAATCGCTGCTGCACCAGCCGTCGTTGCCGATCGGCCGGAGCCAGCCTTCCTCGGCCGTCATCGCCTCGATCAGGAAGGAGAGGCTTTCGATTCCCGTTCGGTACGTCTCCGAGCGGCGCGTAAACCGATAAGCCCGAAGCATGGCCCAGGGCAATACGCCGTTGCTATAGGTCAGCGCGGGCTCGAACCAGCGCCATTGCGGGTCGGAGAAATCGCGGAACGCGCCGCAAAGCTGCGACTCCAATCGAATCAGCTGGTGATGCAGCTCGCTCTTCACATCCAGCGGAAGATCAAGCCGATCCTCTCCATCCGCCTGCAGCACATGAGCGCAAGCAGCCATCGCGAAGGCTTGACCCCGCAGCGAGTCGATCCGGCTGAACGTCGGCAGCGTTCGCTCGAAAACGACCCTGGCCGTCTCCCGGTGAGAATCCCTCAGCCTTATCCAGGCATCGGCGCAAGCCCAGATGGAGCGGCCCTGGCAATCGTGGGAAACCTCCTCCGGCTCCAGCGTGCGATCGTAGGCGAAATTGTTCAGGAACCAGCCGTCATCCTCCTGGGCCCACAGCATGAACGCCAAGTAGATATCGGCCAATCGCGTCAGCTCATCGCGGGTATCCGAGGCGATAGTCGCGTCATTGAACGACAGCCATTCCGTGGCCGTCCATAACGCTCTGGCATTGTCGTCGGTCGTATAGCCCTCCCGTCTGCGGGGGATCCGCCCGAGCGCATGCTCGATTAATCCGGTATCGTCCGTCATGCGGCGCAAATGGGCGAAGGAAGGATGCGCCGCCGGGCGGAAATGGCTGCTTTCAGACAACATCCGCAATTTTATTCCTTTGCTGCGTAATCACTTGCTGGAACAGCCGCAGATGCTGCGCCCCCACATGCGGCCAGTGCATACTTCGCCCAATATCGGAAATGACGCTTTCCCAATTTCCCAGCATCCCGGGATAAGTAAATACTTCGATCAGCTTGGCGCTCCAAGCGTCAACGTCGCCGAACGGCAGCAGCATTTCCTCGTAGCCCTGGACCAGATCCTTGGCGTAGACGTAAGGCGTCGAGAGGATCGGCCTGCCCAATCCGGCCGCATAAGCCAGCGTTCCGCTCGTAATCTGGCTCATCCCCGGATATGGCGTCACGTACAGATCGCACGCGGAGATCAACGCCACGAGCTGATCCTCCGGCACGTAGCGATCGATCCATTGCACATGGTGCTCCAATCCGTATTCGGCGATCAAGGCCTTCAACTCGTCGCGGTAGGCTTCGCCCTCATGCTTGCGGACTTCCGGATGGGTCTGTCCGGCGATCACATAGAGCAGCTCCGGTACGGCATGGACGGCGGAAGCCAGCGCCTCCAGCACCAGCTCAATGCCTTTGCTGCGTCCGAGCAGCCCGAAGGTGAACAGCACCTTGCGATTCTCCCATCCCGCGCTGCTGCGCACCTTAAGGCGATCCGCTTTGTTCGGTACAGGCGTGCCGTGGGGGATAAACGTTATTTTCTCAAGCGGAACCTCGAAATTGTCATGCAGATATCCAATGCCTTTACGGTTCATTACGAGGAGATGGTCGCTCCAGCGGGCTATCTCCTTCTGCACGTCGGAATACGGCGTCGCCGGCTGCTCGAACACGGTATGGAAGGTCGTAACGACGGGCTTCTTCACCCGGTGAAGAAATTCAAGCAGATAAGAGCCGGCCTCCCCGCCGAAAATGCCGAACTCATGCTGCAAGGAGACCATATCCACCGAGCTTTGATTGATGAAATCGGCCGCTTTGCGATAATCCTCCTTTTCCTGCTTAAGCAGCGGAAGCATCCACGGCTCGCGGTAATCGGCCTGTTCGTCCTCATTACACATCGTAATGACCGGGTCGGAGGAACGATGGCCTTTGGCATGCGAGACGGCTTCCCGCAGGTGATGGGTGTAAGTGGCCAGTCCGCATTTTTTAGGAATATAAGTGCTCATAAAAGCGATTTGCGGTAAACGTGAGTTCATTTGCGTTGCACCTCCAGATTGCGATTGCATACGGCTTCGTGAAGAATGTGAGGACCGACCTGCATGGCCGTTCCGAAAATGCATTCGTTCAGCTGCGCGCCCGCGCGAATTTTGCATCGATCCCAGAGGATCGAATTGGCGAGGCGCACCTGGCTTCCGATCCGGCTGCCCTTGCCGATGACCGCATAAGGGCCGATAATGGCGCGGTCGCCAATGGTGACGTTGTCCCCGATCATGACGGGAGGCACGAACAGGACGCCCTGGCCGACACGAACGTTCTCTCCGAGCCAGATGCTCTTGTCGTCCATTTCCTTGCCGTCGATGCGGGCGGGAAAACGGCGATCGAGCAAATCCCAGTGGAGCTGGCGATATCGCTCCTTGGTTCCCATGTCCATCCAATAGCCGCCGATCGGGTGGCCGTATACCCCGCTCTGATTGTCGATCAATAACGGGAAGGTTTCCTTTTCTATGGATACGACTCTGCCTGCGGGCACGAAGTCGAGCGCTCTCCGCTCCATAATGTAGATGCCGGCGTTGATCCGATTCGAAGGAGCTTCCTCTCGCCGGGGCTTCTCGATAAAACGCCTGATTTGACCGTCGTCCGCTTGTTCGACAACGCCGTAGTGCGAGGGATCCTCCACTTCCGTGAGACAGATGGTCGCCGCTCCGCCGTGATGACTGTGGAAGCGAAGCGCCGAAGCGAGATCGACCTGATGGATAATGTCCGCGTTCACGACGATGAAGCGATCGCTTAGGAGCGGCTCCGCGTGCTTGATCGCGCCGGCCGTGCCCAGCAGCTCCTTCTCGACCGAATATTCGATGCGCACTCCGAACCTGGAGCCGTCGCCGAGATGACCTTCGATCAGCTCCCGGTAATGCTTTACGGCAATCACGAATTCATCTACGCCCTGTTCCTTGTAGTGCAGGAGAAGATGCTCCAGCCAAGGACGGTTGCCCACCAGGGCCATCGGCTTCGGAAGATGCTCCGTTAAGGGACGAAGTCTGGTTCCCAAGCCGCCGGCGAGAAATAAGGCTTTCACGATAGGATCAACCTCCGTTTGATTGATGTGCTTCCCGCAAGGCCAACTGTCTACCTTTAACGCAATTGCCGATGTTTCAATCACCCCCGTAAAAATAAAAGACGCTCCCCAAATCGCGCAAGCGTAGGGAAGCGTCTGTATCGATTAGATAATGGTTTCAGGAAGTAAGCGGCAATGTTTAGGTGTTCGCGAGTTGCGCTTTACCCCAATCGGCAAGGCCGGGCTCAAGGTGGTGGCGGTGTGTGTGCCATAGCCTACTTTACCTGAAAAAGGAACTAACTGCAACCATTATCCAGCTTGCTTGTCCAGCCCTAGGCTGCCGATAGACACCTAGACTCTTCCTCGTCTTCCCGTTAACAGGGAAATGATGAACAGGATCAGGAATACGAAGAAGAGGATTTTGGCGATCCCTGCCGCTGCGCTTACGATCCCCCCGAAGCCGAATATGGCGGCCACGATGGCCACGATCAGAAATATTAACGCCCACTGTAACATAGTAACGCCTCCTTTGGACCGGAGAGCCGCCGTCAGCCGCAAGCGGTGTCGGACGGCATCCCGTGATAGTGCTAGCTTACCCCGGGTTTTCGCGGATGAATCTTGTCGATGCAAGTGTTTCGCCTCACCAGGATCGAGGGTAACGTAATCTTACATAACGAAGCGTTATGGGAGGAGGACGAACCTTGGACAACAATGAAATCATGGCATGGAGCGTCGCCGTTGCGGCGTTGGCATTCGTCGTCCTGTGCGGATTTCTGATTTCCTTGCTTAGAACGGCACAGCGCTCGCTAATCACCGCGCAGTCGGCGCTGCAGGAAGTCAAGCAAACGGTAGAGGGCTTGCAGGGCGAGGTTCAGAAGCTGGCGGGCAGCGTGAACGAAGTGGCTTCCAACGTGAAGGGCAAGCTTCAGTCCACGGACCCGCTGTTCGATGCGGTACAGGATGTCGGGATCATGCTGAGCGAAGTGACGGGGACAGCCCGGGAAGCGGCAAGGACGCTGACGAACTCGATTCGCAAGCAGGCGGCAGCCTCGGAAAGAGGCTATGAAACGCCCAATTGGCTGCGTTGGGCGGCGCTGGGCTCCCGTCTGGCGGCGAGCTTCAGAAATGGACGCGAGCGAGAGGAGCGATCGGCGCATTCCGACATGAAGGAGAGGATATAGATGATCATTTCATGGTTGCTATTGCTATCTTCTATTGTACACGGAGGTCCGCCTCCTTCGTCGGCAGCTCCGGCGGTTCTTCTGCATGCCGAAGCGCTGCAGCGCCCCTGGCAGCTGGAAGGCGTCGGACTGGGCGACACGGGAGCCCAGGTCGAATCGATGTGGGGCAAGCCAAGCTCGGTCGCGTCCGACGAATGGCAGCAGGATTGCGAAACGTGGAGCTACAAGACGGGGAAAAACGTCGGTCTGTGCGGCGGACAGGTTTCCTTCGTGCAAGTGACCGCGGCCGCCAGAAAGGCGAATCTTGACGGGAAAGAGGTCGCGATGGCGGGAACTGAGCTGAGACAGGCGCTCGGGAAGCCGGAATTCGAGGCCGAGGACGGCTGGGGAGTGGTCAAAGGCGCCGAGGCGCTTAAGGTGTTTGTGGATGAACGGGGAAGGCTCGTTTCCCTCGATCTATTTCACGACCCGTGCAACGTATAAACGTGCTGACAAACTTAATGTTTCGATAGAGAGCAAAGCGTGTAATAAAAAGCAGACAAGAGAGGTCAAAAGTCCAGCGGTATGATGTCAAGTCCCTGAATTGAGCGATTTGGAAATTTTCTTGAGCAGAAAGCGTGCGAGTCAGGGAAAAAGGGCGCATCAAACCA
>NZ_JBHSED010000010.1:0-95228 GCF_042651945.1 Cohnella boryungensis
GGTCGTCGGTGAGTACTGCGTGCCAAACATGCTCTCGATGAATTTGGCAACTTCACGCGTGCTCATGCCGCCTTTGTACATGTGAATGATGGCTTCTTCAGGCCACCCTTCGCGACGTTGGTAGGGCTGGAACAACCGCGTTTGAAAGTAACCTTTTCGATCTCGCGGAACTTGAAGCGCATCAATGGTACCGTAGCGAGTTTGGTAAGTACGCGAATAGTTACCGTTAAGACTGGTGCGCGGTCCTTGGTGCTCTGTGCTAATGTAATTTTTAATTTCTTCACGAAGCAGGAGTTCGAGTTTCTCCTGTACGAGCTTAGTTACAGCATTTTCAAGTAGATTGTCAAAAGCGTTATCGGGTATAGTTGTCATCGAGTAGGGCTCCTTCTTGTGGACGTCGCAATCCCGAGAATACCCTACTTTTTTGTTGCCTGATAAGGCTCCAAATGCTGGTACACAAACAACTTTACTTCATCCCATGGGCCCGCCGATCAGCCAATTAGTTACGCAAAGCCGAACTACAGCGCGCCAAAGCCCCACCCAGCAGCCAATTAGTTACGCAAAGTCGAACTAAAGCGCGCCAAAGCCCCACCCAGCAGCCAATTAGTTACGCAAACTCTAACTAAATCACGCCAAAGCTCCGCCGATCAGCCGATTAGTTATGCAAAGTCGAACTAAAGCGCGCCAAAGCCTCGCCCAGCAGCCAATTAGTTACGTAAAGTCTAACTAAAGCGCGCCAAAGCCCCACCCAGCAGCCAATTAGTTACGCAAACTCTAACTAAATCACGCCATCGCGCCGCCGAGCCACCGGTTAGTTATGCAAAGTCGAACTAAAGCACGCCAAAGCCCCGCCGAACAGCCGATTAGTTCGCCAAAGTCGAACTAAATCACGCCATAGCGCCGCCGAGCAGCCAATTAGTTATGCAAAGTCGAACTAAAGCGCGCCACAGCGCCGCCGAGCCACCGGTTAGTTACGCAAAGTCGAACTAAAGTGCGCCGCAGCGTACCCGATCAGCCAATTAGTTCGCCAAAGTCAAACTAAATCACGCCGAAGCGCCGCCGATCAGCAAGTTAGTTCGCCAAAGCCGCAAGTTGCGGCGATAACGGGGGAGAGGGAGAGAAGTACCCGCCCTGGGCCGGTCCGGCAATAAAGCCGCAACCCGCAACCCGCAACCCGCAACCCGCAACCCGCAACCCGCAACCCGCAACCCGCAACCCGCAACCCGCAACCCAGCTCCCTTGCTCGTCAAACCCGCCCCGTTGCGCAGGCGGCGCGGGCGCGAGCAACCTCCCAGCGCCGCTTGCCGTGATCGATTACAGCGAGCTGAGTGTAGTGAAGAGGTGACGGAATTTCTCGAACTCCGCTTCCCGGCAAGTCATCTCCAGCCGGGTGCCGTTCTCCTCATGGCACATGGTGTGGATGACGGCATGCTCGCTGAAGTAAGACACCAGCCGCCCCTGATCGAAGGGGATAAGCACCTCGCAGGTGAGGTCATCGGTGAACACCGAACGACCGATCAGCTGCACGAGCTCTTCGATTCCGGCGCCCTCGCGGGCGGACAGGTAGATGCCCTCGTCCGTAACCTCCGGGTAGGCCTGCGAAGGGGCCCGATCCGCCTTGTTGTACACGTACAGCACAGGGATGCCGCCTGCGCCGAGCTCATCTAGAGTCTCCTTGGTCACCTCGATCCGCTTGTCGCTATCGGGGTCGGAGCAGTCGACGACGTGCAGCAGCAGATCGGCCTCCCTTACCTCTTCCAGCGTCGAACGGAAGGCTTTGACGAGATGGTGGGGCAGCTGGCTGACAAAGCCGACTGTGTCGGCGAGCAGGAAGGAACGTCGATTCGGGAGCGCGATGCTTCGCACCGAGGTTTCCAGTGTGGCGAACAGCATATCTTTGGCCAATACCTCTTTGTCCGCGCCAAGGCTGTATTTCCGAATGACGGCATTCAGCAAGCTCGATTTGCCCGCATTCGTGTAGCCGACCAGACAGACGACGGGAATCTCGTTTTTGCGTCTTTGCTGGCGCTGAATCTGTCGTCGTGCGACGAGCTTCTCCAGATCCTCCCGCAATGCGGCGATCCGGTCTTCGATTCTTCGGCGGTCGAGCTCCAGCTTCGTTTCCCCGGCGCCCCGGTTTTTCAGTCCGGAGCCTCCGCCCTGACGCCCGAGCGATTCGCGCAGGCCGACCAGTCTGGGCAGCATGTATTGAAGCCGTGCGACTTCGACCTGCAGCTTGGCTTCACGGGTTTGGGCCCGGCTGGAGAAGATGTCGAGGATGAGCAGCGTGCGGTCGATAACCCGGCAGTCCAGTTCCGCTTCGAGATTCCGTATTTGCGAGGGCGACAGCTCGTCGTTGAAGATCGCTATTCCCGCTTGGGCGGCGGTCATTCTTTCCTTTAGCTCCTGAATTTTGCCGCTGCCGATATAGGTACCCGACAGCACGCGTTCGGCTTTCTGAGTGACTTCGCCGACAACGTCCAGCTCGCAGGCTTCCGCCAGATTGCGCAGCTCCTCCATCGAGGCCGCGAAGCGGGCAGCTTGGATCAACTGCAGCTGTACGCCGACCGTAATGGCTTTTTCGCGTAATGGTTCCATATTGTACATTCCTCCAATCGTAAATGAACGCAACAAAAAACACAGACATCGCTCTGCCTGTGCGGTCGTTATGACGATAGAGGTTCGGAAGAGGCCAGCCCGACACGAAGCAACGGTCGCGAGCTGCCGATCAAGCCTAATCCCACGGTGAAAATGACGGAGACATGCCTGAAAATCGGTTGACGGCGCAAGCCCGCCAGCCTTCATCCGTTCCAAGCATTTCCTGTCGATTACCGTTATAATTGGGTTATAGGACAGACCTATCCTGAGTCCTCTGCACGCAGGCAGAGCCTTAAGCGCTATTCAATTAGCCGCGCAAGGATCTAACTCGGATGAAGTCTATCACGTTTAACCCTCCGTTTCCTGTAAGTATCGGTAAGTGTAACACAGATGGGGCAGCGGGTAAAGAAGCGCGCAAACCGCACCTGAAGTCGGACGGATTCGGCCGCGTCTGCGAAACCGATAGAGATGCCCGTCCGTATACCTTAGGACAATAAGCGATAATCCAGCCGGCATTCAGGGCAAGGAAAGGAAGACCAAAGTGAATAACACGAAAACCAGATCCTTGTTGATGGGAATCGGAGTATTCCTGCTAGCGAAGTTCAAGTGGGCGGTCGCTTTGCTGAAGTGGACGAAGTTCGGCGGCACGCTGATTACGATGATGATCAGCCTGGGCGCTTATGCGAGTTTGTACGGATGGAAATTCGGCGTAGCCGTCGTATATTTGATTTTCGTTCACGAGATGGGACATCTTGTGGCGGCGCGAATAAAAGGCATCCCGACGTCGCCGGCCTTCTTCATTCCATTCGTCGGAGCGCTAATCTCCATGAAGGAACGTCCGCGCGATGCCGCAACGGAAGCTTATTTGGCTTACGGCGGCCCGCTTGCCGGCCTGATCTCCTTTTTGCCGGCTGTCGTGCTGTACGAGACGACCCGGGAGCCGTTCTGGGCGCTTGTCGTCTTTCTGGGCGCGATGATCAATTTATTTAACCTGATCCCGGTTTCGCCGTTGGATGGAGGGCGCATCGTTTCCGTTCTGTCGACGAGAATCTGGCTGATCGGTCTGCTGCTGCTTGGGGCGTATGCCTTCTATACGCATAGTCCGCTGATGGTGCTGATCCTGATCATCGGCGCCGTAAGCTGGTGGAATCGGGCCCGGGAGGGCTATCGCGGCTCGCTTCTGGCTTACGAGAGGACGAAGCTCAGCGAGCTCCGCGATAGCGTTCGGAGATGGCCGAGTCTCTACAGCACTTGGGAGCTGAAGCAAGCGCTGCAGGCGCAAGTCGACATCGCCAAGCGGGCCCAAGAGACCGGCGGTCGCAGAAGGCTGATTCCTTTCCTGCAGGACGAAGAGAAGCTTGATCGCGAGCGGGTGCGGATGGATCGGGAATTCGCTGAGCGCACGCTGGCTTTGTTGCAGCAATGGGAGTACGAGCCCGTGCAGTACGAGGAGGGCGACCCGAGTCGGCCGATTCCGTCAACGCTGCTCCTGGAAACGGGGGAAAAGGCGGAGGCGAACATTCGCGAGCTCGACGAGGAGCTGAACCGGTACCGCACTTATTACGAAGCCCCGGCTGCGGTGAAGTGGAAGGTGCTGGCCGCGTATTTGCTGCTGGCCGGAGTGTTGTCGGCATTTATGTTGTACGGACATCGAATCATGGAGCTTTACAGGTAAAGCGGGCTGGAGAATGCCTCGTTCGCAGAATCAAGTCAACCGGTTTCCGGTTGGCTTTTTTACGATACAGATTTTATAAGTTTCACGCTTATCTTTACCTGTATCGTCTCCGCAAAGCTTCTCCCGGCTGTCTGAAGACGCCGGAGGGGTGTTTTCTTTGTGCAAAAAAAATGTCGAGAAGTTAACTTTAGTAAATCGAAATTTTCATTTTTTCTTCGTAAAATGGACGGGAAATTAGGCGGACAACGCCGGATAAGCGGAAGGATGGAGAGCATGTCACGATGGAATAAACTCGGCTTGAGCCTCGTTTTGCTGCTGGGGTGTTTCCCTTTTCTCCCGGAGAGGACGGCCAGCGCATCGGATTACGTTGTGGCCCCGCAGATCGCGATGGGCTACTATCATAGTCTTTCATTGCTGTCGGACGGCACCGTATATTCCTGGGGCCAGAATACGAAAGGGCAGCTCGGCGACGGCACGACCGGCGGTAGAAAGGTGCCGACTAAAGTCGCCGACTTAAGCCGGGTGAAGGCTGTCGCCACCGGGATCCGAAGCAGCTACGCGATGCAAGAGGACGGCACGCTATGGGCGTGGGGCATGAACGAGAACGGTCAATTAGGCGACGGTACTTCGACCAATCGAACAAAGCCGGTGCTGATTGCGGGGATCAGCGGCGTAAGAGCGATCTCGACAGGGGTCAGCTATCATACCCTTGCTTTGACCGATGACGGCAAGGTGTGGGCCTGGGGCAAAAACGACAGCGGCGAGCTGGGCGACGGTACGACGATTCAGCGCGATACCCCCGTGCAGGTATCCGGCTTGACGGATGTCGTCGCGATTGCCGCCGGAGGATGGCACAGCATGGCGCTCAAGTCCGACGGTACGGTATGGACGTGGGGGAACAACGAATTCGGCGAGCTGGGCGACGGGTCGCTGGTTAACCGCAGCGTTCCGCATCAGATCGCCATCAGCGAGGTTACGGCGATCTCGGCGGGCAACTCCCATAGTCTGGCGGTCAAGGCGGACGGCACGGTGTGGAGCTGGGGCATGAATACATGGGGAATGCTCGGAGACGGGACAAGCTCCAACCGTTCTCTGCCCGTTCAAACTATCGGAGTCGGCGACGTTAAAGCCGTGTCGGGAGGCGGCCATCACAGCTACGCCCTGACGAATCAGGGAGACGTATGGGCCTGGGGCTTCAACAATTATGGCGAGATGGGAGACGGTACGCTCATTACGCGCTATGCGCCAATCAACATTACGGCCTTAAAGGATATCGCGGCTATTGCGGCCGGCGGCTTCTCCGGCACGGCGATGGAGACGGACGGCACGGTATGGGGCTGGGGCTCGAATGGAAGCGGGGAGCTCGGGGACAACACCACAGAAACCAGGCTCATTCCCGTCATCAATCGGGCTGTACTGGATCTGACCCCTCCTACTGTCGGCGACCCGCAACTGATTGCTTCCAATGTCACGCAATCGCAAGCAATGTTGTCTTGGACGAAGGCGAGCGATAATCTGAGCAAGCCGGAAGAGCTGGAATATCGGGTCTATCGCGTAGGCAGCAACAATCCGAGCACGGTAAGCGCGATCGAATCTTCGGGGACGCCGATAGGTCCGTACGAGGCTGACATCTCCGAGAAGCTGGCAACGGGGCTGTACGGGGGACAGTCGTATCACTTTATCGTGATCGTCAAGGACAAGGCGGGCCGGAAAAGCGCCTACGCCAAATTAAAGGTCAATACCCCGGAAGAGCCGACCTATACGATCTGGTATGAAGGCAATGGCAATACGAGCGGAGAGCCGCCGTTGGACCCTTACGAATACTGGGAAAACGAGCAGGCCGAGGTTCTCGGCAATACCGGCGGTCTGGGCAGAGCGGGCTTTTCCTTCGCGGGCTGGAACGCTCAAGCGAACGGACTGGGGATGGACTATCAGCCGGGCGATGAGTTCCTTATGCCTGCCGGCAACGTTACGCTTTATGCGAAATGGCTCCGGGATCCGGGGACGTTCCCTCCATCCGGAGACGCCACGCTGTCCGGGCTGATCTTAGCCGCCGCAGGGGGACAAGCGGTTGCCCTGAACCCTTCCTTCGACAGATCGACAGTGTCGTATTCAGTCAACGTTGCTTACGGGACATCTTCGGTATCCGTAACGGCGGCGACTTACGACCCGCGCGCAAGCGTAACGGCCAGCGTCTACGGACGTGCGGGCACGCTGAAGCTGGGGCCGCTGCCCTTGATGAGCGGAGCGGCGAGCGCCCAGCTTCCGCTGGATGAAGGCTCCAATCGCATCGAGCTGAACGTAGCGGCAGAGGATGGAACAGGCGAGCGCTATACGATCTCGTTGGTGCGGGCGAATGCGCCATCCTCCGGTTCAAGCGATCCGGTGCAGCCGCAGCAGCCCGTGACGCAGGAGGAGCCGAAGACTGCAGGGCTCGCTTCCGCTTCAGTTAACGGGCAGTCCCTGCAGGGCTTTCTGTCCGAACGGAGGACGGCAGAGGGCGATACGATTGTGATGTTAGACAGGAACACCGAATCGCTATTGGCCAGACTGGAACGGGAAGCGGATAGGTTTACTTTACGGTTAGAGACGGGCGAAGCTGCGGGCGGGCGCATACAGCTGGAGCTGACGGGCGAGATCGTTCGCGCCTTGGAGAACAAGGAAGCGAATGTGGAGCTCCGCACCTCTCTCGGAAGCTACAGGCTTCCCGCAGAGGAAATCCGGATTCTCCGGCTGTCCGAGCTGCTGGAGGGGCAGAACGCCTTGGCGGACATTACAGTGAGATTATCCATCGCGCAGCGCGCGAACGAAACGATTGCCGGCGCCAAGCTGATTGCTCCTCTGATCGAGTTCTCGATCCATGCCGACTTCCGTGGTCGGAGCGTTGAAGCGGCCAGGTTCAGCACCTATGTGGAGAGAACGATCCGATTGCCGGAAGGAACGGATGCGCGCCGCGTGACAACGGCTGTCGTCGTGGAGAAGGACGGCTCGCTGCGTCATGTGCCTTCCCGAACGGAGATCAGAGAAGGCAAGCCGGTGGCAGTTATTCATAGCCTGACGAACAGCGTCTATGCGCTCATCTCCAATCCGGTCAGCTTCGCCGATCTGACCGGTCATTGGGCGCAGGCGGAAGTGGAGGATCTGGCCTCGCGCCGGATCTTGAACGGGGTGGATTCCGTTCGCTACGAGCCTGCGGCCCCGATTACTAGAGCGGAGTTCGCCGCGATTATCGTGAGGGCGCTTGGCTTGTCTCCGTCTGAGGGCGCTGGCGCCTTCGCGGACGTGAAGCCGGACGCCTGGTATCGGGCAGCGGTAGCGACGGCTACGGAGTACGAAATCGTGAAAGGAAACCGCGAGGGGACGTTCCTTCCCGGACATACGATTACCCGGGAGGAGGCGGCGGTCATGCTCGCCAGAGCCATGAAGATGACCGGAATCGGCGTCTCCGAAAGCCTCTCCGCGCTTGATGACTATGAGGACGGAAAGAGCATCAGTCCGTGGGCGCAAGGAGAGGTTGCCGCTGCGGTAAAGGGCGGCTTGCTGAAAGGCGTGCAAGGCGGACTGAAGCCTCAGGCGTTGATTACCAGAGCGGAGACGGCGGTTATGGTCAGCCGCCTGCTGCAGCAGGCGGGCTTCATCAGCGTCGATTAAAACGACTACCTGCTTAGCGATTAAGAAGCCTCCCCCGTCCGCTACCCAGCGGCAGGGAGGCTTCTTTCGCAGCTTATCCGAAGGAGGCGGTTATCCTCTGACATTTTCGGGGCGGGGACACAGACGGCAGGGTATCTCCGCGTATATGTCCATGTTGCAGCCAGTTGAATGCCAGACGCTCTTGAAGCTGGAGATGGCGGCCAATTCGACAGGAAACGCGGGGCGAGACAGGACAAAAGCTTTTGAGCTAGTTGCACGGAATACAATAAAATGACAGCGGATGAGGATTTTGTTGTGACTATTTGTATAAACTGCAACTAAAACAGAGCAGCTTTGCCAAGTAACGCTTAACCTTCGAAATTAGATGTACAAAGTACAATTAGAGGCTATCTTGCACTAATTGGCAGTCGGCTTAGTTGTACATTGTACAACTAACTACTTCTACCATCTCGTATCGGCTAACGAAAGCGACACGACCTCGTTTACTCTGTCCAACGGCTGATCCAACACTAATCCGGAAGGGGCTATTCCCATTGGAGAACAGCCCCTTCCTTATGCACGCCTCCGGACCGTTGCCCGCCATAGGAGACGACTGGGAAGGACGATGTTACAATAGAAAGACAGACATGGGAGTCTACGGAATCCGGATGGATAGGGTGGGCGAGGATGGAATTGATCAATTGCGGCAGATGCGGGAAGCTTCAGGTGCAGCGCCCGGATACGTTATGCAAGGAGTGTCAGCAAATCTATATCTCGGAAGCTCTGATCGTCAAGGAGTACATCAAGAACAATCCCGGAGCGACGGTGATGGATCTCGTCCAGCATACGGGCTATTCCTTGAAGAGAATTCGGGAAATTCTAAAATAGTGCGGATGAGGGGCTTTGATAAGGCTTTGCGTAATGCTATAATTAGACCAACTGGTCGGTCTATAGGAGGTGCGCTATGGGGAGAGGTCGTTCGGACGGGGAAGAAACGAAGAAACGAATATCGGAAAAAGCCAAGCAGCTCTTTAACCAGAAGGGCTACGGGGCCGTCACGATGAACGAGGTGTGCGAGGCGGCGGCAGTCAGCAAAGGCAGCTTATATCACCATTTTCCGAGCAAAGACGAGCTATTCCTTCATGTGGTGGAAGAGGATACGGAGCAATGGCGAGAAGAATGGGAGAAGCTCCGGCTGTCTACAAGCTCTACGGAGGAGCAGCTGTACGCCCTTGCCGAGCATTACGCGAACGATTTTCAGAACCCGCTGCTTCATAGCCTGGAGGAATATGCCCGCAGCCATATCATTACAGAGGAGCTCGTGGAGAGGCTGCTGAGAATTAACGACAGCAATTCACAAGCCTGTCGGCAGGTGCTCGGAGAGGGGATGGAACGGGGGGACTTCGCGGGAGGCGATCTTGATCGGCTGGTGGTTCTCGTTAGCAGCCTGATGGAGGGGCTCAGCAAGATTTATTACATGGACGAACGGGAACGGGAGCAGGAAAGCGTAAGGGCCTATTATCGGGATGCCGTTCGATTGCTACTGGAAGGAATTCGAGCCAAGCCAACCTGAAAGCGCGTTTGGGGGAAGCTTGGTTTTTTTTATCAATTAACTAGACCGTACGGTCGGTCTAATTTGGAGGCAGTACGCATGTTATTCAAGAATCGAACCTTCCGATTGATTTTCGTATCCGATCTGCTGCAGCAGATGGCCATCTGGATTCGGAATATGGCCTTGCTCTATTTTGTCATGGAGAAGACAAACGGCGACAAATTCGCAATCTCGCTGCTGTCCATCGTCGAATATGCGCCGATCTTCATTTTTTCCATCGTGGGAGGGCTGTTCGCCGACAGATGGAACCCGAAGCGAACGATGATTGCAAGCGACCTGCTCAGCGCGGCATCTATTCTGCTCATCCTTGCGTTAATCGCGAACGATGCTTGGCAGTCGCTGTATGGAGCGGTGTTCTTATCGGCCATTCTTAGTCAGTTCTCCCAGCCGTCATCCGCGAAAATGTTCAAAGCCCGCGTGCCGGAGGAGCAGGTTCCTGCCGCGATCGGGCTGACGCAGAGCATGAGCTCGCTCTTTCTGATTCTGGGTCCTGTTGCCGGGACGGCGATCTATCAGTGGGCGGGACTGCAGGCCTCGCTTATCGCCTTGCCGATTCTCTTCCTGCTGTCGGCGCTGGTGCTGTCGTTCCTGCCGGGCGACAAAGCGGCGAAGCCGCAGCAGCCTGCTTCGCTTCAAGACGATCTGCGCGAGGGAATCGGCTTCGTTCGGTCGGAGAGCGGATTGAAGCGGCTGTTCCTGGCTTTCCTGCTGATCGGCCTGGGCTCGGGGCTGACGCAGCCGCTGGAAATCTTTATCGTCACGGAGCGGCTTGGCCTGTCGCCGGATCAGGTGCAGTGGTTCGCGGCGGCGGACGGGCTGGGCTTGCTGCTCGGAGCCTTGATCGCGGCCGTCTTTACGCGCTTGCTCCATCTCCGCTATCTCTTTCCGGCGGCAGTCGTCTTCCTGGGACTGACGTTTATCGTCGAAGGACTGTCGGTGTGGCCTTGGCTGACCGGCGCTTTTCGTTTCGCGAACGGCGTCTTGCTGGCGATTGTCAACACCGCCGTCGGCAGCTACGTCATTGCCAAAATTCCCGAGAAGATGGTCGGACGGGTGAACGGGATTCTTACCCCGCTTTTCATGGGCGCCCTGCTGCTAGGAACGTCCGCTTCGGGATACGTGAGTCACTCGGCGGGAGTTGTGCCGGCTTATCTGGCGGCCGCAGCGCTCTGCGTGCTCTCGGCGTGGCCGGCCCTCCCGCTGCGCTTCGGGCGAGAGTCGGAAGCATTGGAGAAAGGGGCGAGAGCTCATGGTTAATGCGATCAGTATAGGAATTATTGTGCTGCTGTGCCTTCCCGGAATCGAAGCGATGAGCAGAGCGTCGGCCCAGTTGCTCGCGGCCAAGCCGGACAATCGGCTGTCGGCAAGGTCGCTCTATCTGCTTACATTCGGGCAGACGCTGGCGATCGCTGCCGTATGCGCCGCAGCGGGCGTCTACTGGGGGCCGAGGATCGGCATCCGCGATTCGGTTATTGAAGGCGCCGCCCGATCGACCTGGCAGGGGGAAGAGCTGCTGGTTCAGCTCGGCGCAGGGGCGCTTGCCGGCGTTATTTGCGCGATTGGTTGGATGGTTGTATACTACGGTTTTGTAAGAAAGAAGCTGGACGAAGAGACGGTATGGATCTCGGAAGGATTGCGAGCCCGACTTGGCTTATGGACAAGGGTGACCTCAGGAGGAATCGTGGAGGAGGTAATCTTCCGCTGGGGCTTGCTGACGGCGCTCGCATGGGGGCTGTCCTGGCTGTCGCTAAGCGATGAGGCATCGATCCGAATCGCTCTGCTCGTCAGCGGTTTGCTGTTCGGTCTGGCCCATCTGCCCGGCAATCTGGAGGAAGGCTGCAAGCCGACGCCGCTGTTCGTATGGACGGCTATTCTTGGTAATTTCTGGGTGACTTTGTTTTGCGGTTACGCACTGCTTGAATACGGATTAATCGCGGCGATGGTCGTTCACATTCTTTTTCATATTCTATGGTATCCTTGGGATAGAAGAAGCTATCGGACGATGTCAGCGACTAGAGGCGGGAATTAGCAATGGTTAACGGACTTAAGGTACAGGAACTGATTGATTTGCTGCTGGCGATGAACCCGAAGGCGGAGGTGCTGCTTCGCGCCGAGGACGGGAGCCGTCAGCCCCTCACGGCTGACGAGGTACAGGAAATCTACGCGCCGGACAAAGCCGCCAAGACGGTTGTACATATTGGCGGTCCAATTGAGGAATACCATAAATAGTCAGCGGGGTTAAACGAATGAAGATGGGTTCGATCACATTGGAGAACGGCAAGCGGATCGTCATTGCTTTTTTCGACCAGGAGGCGCCCGGGACGGTGGCCAACTTCGAGAAGCTGGCCAACCGCGGATTCTATGACGGTCTGGCTTTCCAGCGTGTCGTCCGCGGTTTCGTCGTCCAGGGAGGCTGCCCGGACGGAAACGGACGCGGCGGCACCGACAAAATCCCGTGCGAGACGGCGGGCAATCCGCACAAACATGTTCGCGGCGCGGTCTCTATGGCCCACTTCGGGCCGAATTCGGGAAGCTGCCAGTTTTTCATCTGCTACGACAGGTTCGATTATCTCGACGGCTGGCACACCGTATTCGGGGAAGTCGTGTCGGGAATGGAGCATGTCGATGCCTTGAAGCGCGGAGACAAAATGAAGGAAGTCAAGGTATGGGACCAGCCCCTCGGGCAGGACAAAAAATAGACATAAGTAAAAGGATTGCATTTCCGAGTAATCCGATGTACTATTAGGGAATCAAAAACACAACATGAGAAACACGGAGGATGGAACAATGCGTAATCCCATCAGCAAGAGCTTGTCCGGCATCATTATTTTGACTCTGTTGGCATTAGCGGTAAGTGCCTGCACGGGTGGAAACTCCAATTCATCTCCTGCGCCAAGCGCCTCGAACGCTTCTCCTTCCGAGTCGCAGCCGGCTGCGAGCGGCCAGCCTAAGGACGGCGGTGGTCTCATCATCGCGGTCGCGTCCGATCCGATCGTGCTTAACCCCAACTATGCGGGCGATCGCGTCAGCCTGACGATCGATCAAGCGCTGTATGCCCCGCTATTCCAAGTAAACAACGGTAAAAAAACGTTCTATCTGGCCGACAGCCTGACGCTGTCCGATGACCAGCTCACGTATACGTTGAAGCTGAAAGACGGACTGACTTGGCATGATGGCGAGAAACTGACGGCTGACGATGTCGTCTTCACGATCGATAAAATTTTGGACGAGTCGCAAAACAGCTTCCTTCGCGGCAATCTGATAATCGGCGGCAAGCCGGTCGAGGCGAAGAAAGTGGACGACACGACCGTAGAATTCAAGCTCCCGCAGATCAGCCCGGCTTTCGAGGCGACGCTGGTGCAGGTGTTTCCGATTCCGAAGCACATTTTCGAGAACGAGACGAACATCGAGAAGAGCGAGAAGAACAAAGCTCCGATCGGCTCCGGACCGTTCAAGTTCAAGGAATATAAGACGGGCGAGTATTTGACGCTGGAAAGATTCGATAGCTATTTCGGCGGCAAGCCGCACCTGGATACGGTCACGTACCGTATTGCGAAGGACACGAACGCTGCGAACCTTGCTCTGCAGAACGGCGAGATCAACATCAAATATCTTGATCCGCAAGACGTAGCAACGATTCAGTCGAACGGCAATTTCGAGATTCTGCCTTACAGCGAAGGCCGTCTGGGCTATATGATGTTCAACCAGAAGAGCGACACGAATCTGATGAACAAGAAAGAGGTTCGTCAAGCGATCTCCTACGCGTTGAATCGCGAAGAACTGATCCAAGTCGCCTACACGTCGCCCGAATATGCCGACCCGGCCAAATCGATCCTGACGCCGGACGTGCTGTATCACACGAACGACGTACCGACCTTCGACAACGACGCGGCGAAAGCGAAGGAGCTGCTTGAAGCGGCCGGCGCGAGCAACCTGAAGCTGCGGTTTATCGTGCAAAGCGGCAATAAGGCGCAGGAAGCGATCGCGCTATACGTGCAGCAGAAGCTGAAGGAAATCGGCGTGACGGTCGAATTGCAGAGCATGGATTCCTCCGCTTGGGTCACGAAGTTCCTCGATAAGGACGCGACGGATTACGAGCTGGCCGTTACCGGCTACATCATGAGCTTCGACCCGGATTCCTACAGCATTCTGTACACATCGGGCGCTTCCTCGAACTACTCTCATTACGATAACAAGGAAGTGGACGAGCTCTTCAAGCAAGGCGCCGGAGAACCGGATGCGGCCAAGCGCGAAGGCATCTACAAGCAAATTCAGAACATTGTCGCGGAAGAGGCGGGCATCTATCCTGTCGCCTACACGAAGACGATTGTGGCAGTGGACAAGCGTTACGGCGGCATCGAAGAAGCGGTGCTCAAGCCGGTCGTCATTTTCGAGGACTTGTCTAAGGTTTACCTGAAATAAGGACGGGCGGGAAAAATAAGCTGGTGCGTCCAGCTTATTTTTTTGTCCGAATACGGCTGGGAGAGTAGGGGCATGAGACAACTCATCGTCAGAAGGCTGCTGCAGACGATTCCGATGCTGTTTTTCGTATCGGTGGCCTGCTTCGCCATGATCAAGTTCGCGCCGGGAGATCCGGTGCTGTCGTTCGTTACGCCGAATATGCATGCGGAGGATATTGAGCGGATCCGGCACAATCTTGGCCTGGACCAGCCGGCGTATATTCAATATTTTCTATGGATCAAAGAGGCCGTATCCGGCAATCTGGGTTATTCGCTCGTGAACCATCAGCCTGTCCTCGACCAGATTCTCGACCGGCTGCCGGCGACGGCGGGCTTGATGGGCGCCTCCATCGCTCTGGCCGTGCTGCTGGCAATTCCGCTGGGCCTGGTGGCCGGCGCCAATCGTAATCGCTGGATAGACAAGCTGGTCAATCTGTTCGCGTATATCGGAATATCGGTTCCGCTCTTCTGGCTGGCGATCTTGCTGATCTATTTTTTCGCCGTCAAGCTGCGATGGCTGCCCAGCATGGGGATGCGGACGATCGGGGTCGAATCCGTCGCGGACGTTCTCAAGCATGGCATCCTTCCCTGCGTCGTGCTGGCCTTCGGCTTCCTGGCCATCTACGTTCGATATATTCGTTCGAGTACGATCGGACAGCTTAAGGAAGATTACGTGCAGATTCAGTATGCCTTCGGCTCTACGAAGAGAACCGTTCTGTTCCGGCACGTGCTGAAGCATGTACTGCTCCCAATTATTACTTTGCTGGGCATGTCCATGGGGGACCTTGTTGCGGGGGCGATCGTCACGGAGACGGTATTCTCCTGGCCGGGGATCGGCTCGCTTGGCATGACAGCCGTGAGGGGCATGGATTATCCCGTCATTATGGGAATAACGCTGTTCTCCTCCATCATGCTGATCCTGGGCAATCTGGTAGCGGACATTCTGTACGGCATCGCAGACCCGAGAATCAAAACAAAGAGGTGACCCCATGAATCGGAGCAAATGGCGAAGCGTCGGCAGCGAGCTGCTTTCGAACAGATTCGGCATCATCGGCATGCTATTGCTACTCATCTTTACGATTGCGGCGGCCCTCGCTTTCTTGTCGCCGCATGATCCCAACGCCTTGAATGCAATGGAGCGGCTGAAAGCTCCGAGCGGCGCGCACTGGTTCGGCACGGACGATTACGGACGGGATTATTTTACCAGAGCGCTGTACGGCGGACGGGTGTCGTTGACGGTCGGCTTTGCCGCAATGATTCTGGCGACCGGAATCGGCGTGGTGATCGGCGTCGTCAGCGGATATTTTGGCGGGCTCATCGATAATCTCCTCATGCGTTTTGTAGAAATCTTCATGTCCATTCCATCGTTCCTGGTATTGCTTCTGCTGAGCGTGTATCTGAAGCCGAGCGTAGGAAATATCATCGTCATTATTGCTCTGCTGATGTGGATGAATATCGCCCGGATCGTGCGTGCGGAGACGATGTCTCTTAAGGAGAGGGAATACGTTCTCTATGCGAGGGCTTCGGGGCAAGGGGCTTTCGGCATTATCGGCAAGCATATTCTGCCGAACCTGATGCCCGTCATAATCGTCGGCGCGACCAACAATATTGCTTCGGCGATCATGATGGAGTCCTCCTTAAGCTTCCTCGGCTTCGGCGTGCAGGCTCCCAATGCGACGTGGGGCAGCATGCTCAACAACGCTCAGGGATACATCGCCCAGGCGCCTTATCTGGCGCTCTTCCCCGGGTTGTTTATTTTGCTGACGGTGCTTAGCTTTAACGTCCTCGGCGATATTCTGCGCGTCGGCTTCGAGCCGAAGCTGATTCGCAGGTAGCTCGCCGGCGCGACGCAAAGGAGGGACTCAACATGACAGAACGAAGATTGCTGGACGTAGAGGATTTGCAGGTATCCTTCTATACGCGGAGCGGTGAAAATCAGGCGGTGCGCGGGGTCAGCTTCCACGTCGATGCCGGCGAGACCGTCGGGATTGTGGGGGAATCGGGCAGCGGCAAGAGCGTTACCGCGAAGGCGGCGCTCGGCCTGATCGGGCATCCCGGCAAAATCATCGGAGGCGACATCCGGTATCGCGGAGAAAGCGTAATCCGCTGGAGCGACAAGCAATGGCGGAGTCTTAGAGGCAACAAAGCGGCCATGGTCTTCCAGGATCCGATGACCGCCCTGAACCCGGTCAAGAAGATTGGCGCTCAGATGACTGAGGTCATTCGCCGACACCGCCGACTGAGCAAGGAAGAAGCGCTTAAGGAAGCGATCGCCAAGCTGCGGGAGGTCGGCATCGTAGAGCCGGAGCGGAGGGTTGAGCAATACCCTCACGAATTCAGCGGCGGCATGCGCCAGCGCGTCATGATCGCCATGGCGTTGTCCTGCCAGCCGGAGCTCTTGCTCGCCGACGAGCCGACAACGGCGCTCGATGTTACGATTCAAGCGCAAATTCTCGACTTGCTTAAAGAGATTAAAGAAAAATCAAATATGGCGATTGTGCTCATTACGCACGATCTGGGCGTGGTGGCCCAGGTATGCACCCGGGTTCTCGTGATGTACGGCGGACGGATTATGGAGGAAGGCGCGGTCGAGGATATCTTCTATCGTCCGGGACATCCCTACACGCAAGGACTGCTGCGGTCCGTGCCCAAGCGGGGGGGCGGATCGCGGGAACGGCTTGTGCCGATCGAGGGTACGCCGCCGGATCTGCTGGACCCGCCGCCGGGCTGCCCGTTCATCGAACGGTGCCCGCACGCTTTCGGGAAGTGTACGGAGCGTCCGCCGTTGTTCGAGCTGGGCGAAGGCCACCGTTCGGCCTGCTGGCTCGCGGCGGATGGACAACGCCCGGCCTTCGCGGAGAAGGGAAATCGGGACGGGAGTCGTTTGCATCGCGGAGAGGAGAAGGACGCATGAGTGAAGCCAAGGTTCTTGTCGACGTAAGGAATCTGCGAAAGCACTTCACCAAGGAGAAGGACCTGTGGGGCCGCAGCAAGCAGGTGCTGAAGGCGGTGGACGGGGTGAGCTTCCAGATCCGCAAGGGCGAGACGTTCGGGCTGGTCGGGGAATCCGGCAGCGGCAAGTCGACGGTCGGCCGCTGTCTGATCCGTCTGTACGACTATACGGACGGAGAAGTTTTCTATGACGGCCACAATCTGTCGAAGCTCGGCGAGAAGCAGCTCAAGCCTTTTCGACGGAGAATACAGACGATCTTCCAGGACCCGTACTCTTCGCTCAATCCCGGCATGAACGTGCTTGAGCTGATCGGCGAGCCGATGGACATTCACGGCTTGCACCAAGGCAGCGCCCGCAAGGAGGCCGTAGCCGAGCTGCTCGTCAAAGTCGGATTGAAGAAGGAGCATCTTAATCGGTATTCGCATGAGTTCAGCGGCGGCCAGCGCCAGCGCATCTCGATTGCCCGCGCGTTGTCGGTGAAGCCGGAGTTCGTCGTGTGCGACGAGCCGATCTCGGCGCTCGACGTTTCCGTACAGGCTCAGGTCGTGAACATGCTGGAGGATCTGCAAGCCGAGTTCGGCCTGACCTATCTGTTCATCGCGCATGATCTGTCCATGGTCAGGCACATATCCGACCGGATCGGGGTTATGTACGGCGGACGGCTGGTCGAGGTGGCGGACAGCGACGAGCTGTACGACAATCCGCTGCATCCGTATACGAGGGCGCTTCTGTCGGCGATTCCCATCCCCGATCCCGGAGCGGTAAGTCAGCGGATTGCTTGGGAACGAGCCGAGTTCGGCGGAGGAGACGGCAAGCTTCGCGAGGTGAGCCCGGGACACTATGTCGCGGATCACTGAGGACGCGAATGGCTGCGATTCCAGAATAGAGGCTGCGAAGGATTCGCGGCGTGAAAGGTTATCGACACATAAAGGAGCGGACTGAGCCATGGGGACAATCGATAGAGTCAAGCTGTCGCAGTGGGACGCGTTAATGCTGGAATCGCTGCGCTCGCTCGGCTGGTCGGACGATCAGTTGATTGAGCGGGTAAGAGCCGGCGAGCTGCCGGCGGACGAAAGCGATTTTCATTTCAAGTACGAGACGCTTGCGGAGTATGCGGCTGCGGAGCCGGACACGTTCGAAGCGGCCGTAAAGAACGGCTACCAGATCAAGTACAACACCGTGCGCGGCATCCGCAGCTGGATTCTGGTGCGGTTCGGCCGCGAGCCGGGGCTGCTGCTTGAAGAAGGGCAGGAAGCGGTGCGCGTGTCGCTGTCGGCGGAGGAGAAGGCGCTTCTGACATCCGTCTTGTCCTTTGGCTGGACGCTTCGCGAAGAGAGCGAGAGCGTCTTCTGGGTTGAACCGATACAACGGTAGTTCTATCGGGCTTGAAGCGGCGGGTTCTCTACGGGAATGAGCAGGGAGCGCGCACGAGGCGGCCGGGCAGAGGAAACTCTGTCCCGGCCGTCTTTTCGGCGTTAACGGCCGCTCCGGGCCGCCTGCGGAGTCTCGGTTGACGAGCCGGATTCGGAGAAGTATCGTTGGACGAAAGCTTGAAAAGCAGAACCGAACCTTTTTCCTGCATTGAACCAATAGAGGATGAATAACCCACTAGGAGGCGCCCCTATATGCAGGATCATGAAATTCATCCATGGCTAGCGAAAATGGTCCAGGGTGATTCGCAAGCATTCCATCACGTGTACGAGCTTACGAAAGACGAGGTATACCGGTTGCTCGTCTTTCTGCTGAAGAATCCGGAGGATGCCGGAGACGTATTGAGCGAGGTCTATATGAACCTGCCTCGCTCGCTGCCAGGATATCGCTTCGAGCAGCCGTTTCGCAAATGGCTGAACGGCATCGCCGTACGTCAAGCCAGCAACTGGAGACGCAAGCTGTGGAGAAGAATGCGGCTGTTCGACCGGGTCAAGCTCAATGCAGCGGAGCCTCCCGAGCGACATGCCGACGAGCGGATTCTGGAACGGGAGCAAGGCTCGGAGATGCTTGCTCTCGTGAACCGGCTGCCCTACAAGCTGAGGGAGGTCGTCGTTCTGCGGCACTACCGGGAGTGCACCCTGGAGGAAATCGCATCGATCTTGGGCATTCCTCTGGGTACGGTGAAGTCCCGGCATCATTCGGCTCTAAGCAAGCTGCGGCACTGGATCGGACAAGACCAAATGCTTAAGGAGGCCGTTCTTCATGCGGATTGAGGAGAAAATGAACGATGCTTATTCGAAGGCTGCGCTGACCCTGACTACGCCCGGGTCGCTTGATGCCAAAGTCAGAGAGAATTATCGAAGGGAGCTGGCCCGCTTCAGAGGTGCTCCCCGCGCCCCGCGCAGGAAAGCGTTCCTTCTTGTGGCTGCCGGAGTGCTTGCCCTCGTGATTACGGGCTTCGGCGTCCAATATTTCTCGAAGATCGGAGACGAGCGCTTCAGCGTGGAGATGACACAGATCGAGGCAGTCTCTTATAATGCCGAGACTGCGGAGGTCGTTCGGGAGCAATTGCAGCAGGTCAAGGATCAGCTTCAGATCGGGGAGAAAGCACTGGTGTACTCTCCTGAAATCAAGAAAATGACCCTGCCGAAATTGTCGGGCGATTATTACTTCGCGGAGTACGTATCGAATCCTCGCCTTGATCGGGATATAACGTCCTGGGAAAGCAATCTGGCAGCTAAGGTGTCCGGATACAAGCTGCCTGACACGAATTCGAATGCATTGTCGTTCGCCGGCGGCAAAGAGGAAATGCAATTCGGAGGGGTGGTTGTGGAGAACGACGTAGCCAAGGAACTGCATTCGGAGGTCGAGAGCGGCAAGCAACTTGCGTGGCAAAAAATCGAGCGCGAGTCCGAAGCTTTTCCCGCATATACTACGGTATACACGGATGCGAACGGCGCGGAAATCTATGTCACGATGCAAGTCATGCAAAAAAAATCCAAGATGGTCGGCATGACGTCCGGCATTCAGGAGATGGTCGCGCTCAATGGCCAGGAAGCGCTCTTCGTCGATAATGCCCATTTCCCTTACAGCGATACGCAGCGTAATGCCAACTTAAGCTGGATCGACACGCAGCCGGAAGCTTCCGTCCTGTACACTGTAGGAAGCATCTCCGACTCCGTGACCAAAGAGCAATTGATCTCTATTGGAGAGTCCATGACCGTACAATAGCAAATCGCCTGCCGCGAGAAGAGTCTGCGGCAGGCGATTTTTAATTTTTGACGGTTAACATGTCTTTGACGGATCGCCATTCCGCCAGGTGCTTCTCCAGATCGGAGATGAGCGTGTCGACATCCTGCGCGAACTGTTGCTTTTCCACGCCCTCCAGCCGGGGCAGGTCGGACGGCGAGAGATGGCAAGGAGCGGGCAAGGCGGACAGCAGCAGGTTCAGCATCCCTTCGACGAAGCTTTCCGATTGCGCTTCTTCGTGCGCCTCGTCATGCTCGCTGGACATTTCCCCTGACAACTGAGCGTCCGGCTCGCTGAGCGGCTCTATGCCCGCCGCCTCCGTCTTCGTTCTCGCCCGCTCTCGTTGCGGCGCCGCCGGGCTGCTTGCCTCCGCAGCAGCGCTTTGCGGCGAAGCTTCGCCGTTCTCCGCGACGACGACTGCCGCTTTAGGCTCCGCTTGCTTGGCCCGTTCCTTACGGTTGTGCTCATAGGTGGACCAGGTTTCGAGCAACTGAGATCCCGTTTTGAACAGGAGCTTGCCTTTCGTTCCGTCGGAAATGTCCTTGTCCTTGAACAGGCGGGCGATCCGCTTCACGTCGGTTACCGGCATCTCGTCGGAGGCCATGATCAGAGCGAGCGAGTCGCGATACTCCAGCGGTAAGTCCTTCAAGGGCATGAGCTGGTCTTCCGTCAGTTGGTCCTTCCTGATCTCGGTGCCGCCGACAATCAGCTTGCGGACAGCGGGGCTGAACTTCAGCAGATCCAGCTTGTTCTTGAGATAGGCCTCGGGCTTGCCCAACTTGCTGGACAAGTATTTGAGAGAGCTGCTGAATTTGGGATCGGTGAGCAGCTTGTTGAACGCTTCCGCCTCCTCGATCGGGGAGAAGCCTTGCCGGGTCAGGTTCTCGGCGATCTGCTCCAGGTAGATTTCCAGATCGTCCGTTGCCGTGGACACGATACAGGGAATCGTCGGCAGGTTAAGCGAGGAGCAGGCTTTATAGCGACGGTTGCCGTAGATGATTTTGTATCTTACGTCCTGCGTCGTTCTGACCTTGATGGGCGACAGCAGGCCGAGCTCCTCGATGCTGCTCATCAATTCCCGAAGGGCTTCCTCGTCGAATTGATAGCGCGGCTGATCTTTATCTTCGTCGATCAAATGCGTGGGAATATGTACGATGTCCATGCTTGATCTCCTATCGTTGATTTCATTAAAGGACGAGCCAGTGGGTACAACTGTATTATATATCAGCGCCGGATACATGGGAATAAAGGGGAATCGCCGGCATATCCGGCTTGAAAGCCCAAATGGACTCGTACTATGATAGGAGGACACGGATACAGAGAAGAGGAGCGCCAATGAAATCCCGCCAAGAGACAGCCCGAATCGATACCATGCCGCCTCGAACCGGAAATCGGATAGGGCTCGTTATTCTGCTTGGCTCGTTATCGGCGTTCGGGCCGTTATCGCTCGACTTATATTTGCCGGCACTGCCGATGCTGGCGGACAATCTGAACACCTCCTCGTCCTACGCGCAATTAAGCTTGACGGCTTGCATGGTCGGGCTGTCGGTTGGTCAATTGCTCGCGGGCCCGTTAAGCGATCTCCGCGGCCGGAGAGGGCCGTTGCTGATCGGCTTGCTGCTGTATGCGGTCGCCTCTCTCTTATGCGCGTTCAGTCCTTCGATAGGCGCGTTAATCGCGCTGCGATTCGTGCAAGGGCTGGCCGGCGCGGCGGGAATCGTCATCTCGCGCGCCATCGTAAGAGATATGTATTCGGGGTCGGAGCTGACGAAGTTTTTCGCGATGCTAATGCTCGTGAACGGAGCGGCGCCGATCTTCGCACCGGTTCTCGGGGGCCAACTGCTGAAGGGGATGCCGTGGGAAGGTCTGTTTGTCGTGCTGGCCGCATGGGGGCTGTTGACGCTGGCTGCCGTGTTCTTCGGCATGAAGGAGACGCTGCCTTCGGAACGAAGAATGACAGGGGGCTTCCGCGAGACGCTGACCACCTTTCGCAAGCTCCTCGGAGATCGCCGCTTTATGGGCTATGCTCTCGGGCAGGCGCTGGTGACGGCGGCTATGTTCGCCTATATTGCGGGATCGCCGTTTGTCCTGCAGAATCTGTACGGGGTGTCGCCCCAGGAGTTCAGCGTGTTTTTTGCCGTCAACGGGCTTGGCATTATTCTCGCAGGACAGGCGACGGGAAGGCTTGCGCCGAGAGTCGGGGAAAGAAGGCTGTTCCTGGCAGGGCTGTGGATGACGCTGCTTGGCGGGCTGCTGCTGCTCGTCATGATCGTCGCTTCGGCGGGGCTTGCGGCAATACTTGTTCCGCTGTTCTTCGTGGTGTCCAGCGTCGGCATTGTGGGAGCCGCCGGGTTTACCTTGGCGATGAGGGACCATGGGCATGCGGCCGGCAGCGCATCGGCGCTTCTGGGCTTGCTGTCCTTTCTGCTCGGCGGAGCGCTTGCTCCGATAGTCGGCGTTGCGGGCAGCGCGAATGCGCTGCCGATGGGACTGACGATCGCGGCGGCCAACGTCGGAGCGATGCTGTGTTACCCGCTGATGATACGCAAGCATGAGAAGGCTGGAACGGCATAAGCTGATCGAGGCAACGCCCGGCATCATTGTTCGGCGGTTGCTTTTGGGATAAGATTAGAAATACATCTTACTGCTGCTGTCCAATTTCCTGGACGAGAGAAGGGACGTTTCATGACGATAGAATCTCAGCAAGACATTGAGCAATTGTTGAAGATCGGCAGAATAGTCGCGTTGACGATAGAAGAGATGAAGCGCAGCGCCAAGCCCGGCATGACAACGAGAGAGCTCGATTGGATCGGCCGGGACGCGCTGGCCCGTCACGGCGCGACATCTGCGCCGATGAAGGACGTCGGTTTTCCGGCGTATACTTGCATATGCGTGAACGAGGAGGTGGCCCACGGCATCCCGGGGGATCGTGTCCTGAAGCCGGGCGACCTCGTCAATATCGACGTGTCGGCGGAGCGGGACGGCTACTATGCCGATGCCGGCCAGTCCTTCCAGATCGCTCCCGCCTCGACCGATCTGGAGCGGCTGTGCAAGAGCGCCTACGCGACGATGATGAAGGTGATATCCGGCTTGAAAGCGGGCATGAGGCTGAATCAAATCGGCAGAATCATGGAGGACGAGGCCAGAAGGAGCGGGCATCGCATTGTCGAAAACCTGTGCAGCCACGGCGTCGGCAGAGGGCTGCACGAGGAGCCCGTCGAGATTCTGCCCTATTTCGAGCCCCGCGACCGAAGAGTGCTGAAGGCGGGCCAAGTCATTACCATTGAGCCGTTCTTGTCCACAGGCGCCTCCTATGTCGTAGAACAGCCGGACGGCTGGACCTTGCAGGTGCCGGATACCCGCAGTCGAGTCGCCCAATTCGAGCATACGGTCATTGTCACGAACGGCAAACCGATCATTACGACCGCATGCTGAGAGGAACTCCCGTCTACCAGTACAATCCCGACAGTCCGTCGGGAGAGCCGCCAGAGCTATATTTGCAATTCTGGGGCAAGGAACATTGCTCGCCGGGGCATGCCGTCGGTCCCGGCATTCGGGAAACCTTCAAAATTCATTTCATTCATCAGGGTAAAGGCTGCGTGCGCATCGGAGAGCGGGAGTATATCCTGACCGCTGGCCAGGCGTTCCTGACCTACCCGCATCATGTGACCTACCACGCAGCGGACGTTGAGGAGCCATGGACGTATTCCTGGATCGGCTTCTACGGCGAAAGGGTGCTTTCGGTGCTGTCCCGAACGGGCTTGTCTCCGGACATGCCCATATTTGCCATGGACATGCAGCTCATGCCCAGCTTGTACGACAGGCTGACGGAGACGCTGGCGCACGAAAACAGCAGAGACCTGAGGCTGCAGGCGCTCATGCACGACCTGTTGGCCGTTCTTATCGACAGCTTGCCCGCGAGCTCTAGCGGAGAGCTGAGGATGAGCAAGCAAGATGCCTACGTGCATCGGATGCTGGAGTTCATTCACTCCCATTACAGCGAAAATATTTCTGTACGGGAGCTTGCGGAGCTGCTTAAGCTGGATCGCAAATACGTATCGGCAATGTTTAAGGAGGCGGTAGGCGTTCCTCCCCGCCGCTATTTGCTGCAATACCGGATGGACAAAGCGTCGGAGCTTCTGCTCAAAGGCACCTATACGGTCGGAGAGGTCGCCCGGTCGGTCGGCTATCCCGATGCGCTGCAGTTTTCGAAAATGTTCAAAAGCTGGAAGGGCAGCTCGCCGAGACAATTTGCGAAAATCGGACATTAGTCCATATTTTCCTTTCCTTATGATATCGATTTGTCCTTCCTTGTTCATTACACTGATGGGGAACGTAATGAGACAAGGAGGCAATAAAATGACTTACTCGGCAAGCGCGAATAGATACGACACGATGGCTTATCGCCGGAGCGGACAAAGCGGCTTGAAGCTGCCCGCGATCTCTCTGGGGCTGTGGCATAACTTCGGCGGCATCGACACCTTCGAGAGGGGGCGGGAAATGATTCGCCGGGCTTTCGATCTCGGAATTACGCATTTCGATCTGGCGAACAATTACGGACCGCCTGCCGGCTCGGCCGAGACGACCTTCGGCGGCATTCTGAAAGCAGACTTCTTGCCGTATCGCGACGAGATGATTATCTCCACCAAGGCCGGCTACTACATGTGGCCGGGGCCTTACGGAGAATGGGGCTCCAAGAAAAGCCTCGTGTCCAGCCTGGACCAGAGCTTGAAGCGCATGGGGCTCGATTACGTCGATATTTACTACCATCATCGGCCTGACCCGAATACGCCGTTGGAGGAAACGATGGCGGCGCTGGACTTGATCGTTCGCCAAGGCAAAGCGCTCTACGTCGGGCTTTCCAACTATTCCCCCGAACAGACCCGCGAAGCATCGCGCATACTTAAGCGGTTGGGCACGCCTTGCCTGATCCATCAGCCGCAATACTCGATGCTGGCTCGCGGACCCGAGGCCGGACTGCTGGATGTGCTGGACGAAGAGGGGATCGGTTCGATCGTCTTCTCCCCGCTGGCGAAGGGAATTCTGACCGATCGTTACTTGAACGGCATCGCGCCGGACTCGCGTGCTGCCGGGCCGAGCGCCTTCCTTAATCCGGATGAATTGACCGAGGAGACGCTGGACAAGGTTCGGGCGTTAAATGCCATGGCTGGCGAGAGAGGACAGAAGCTGTCGCAGATGGCGCTCGCTTGGGTGCTGCGCGGCGGGCGGGTTACTTCCGCGCTTATCGGCGCCAGCAGAGTGTCCCAGATCGACGACGCGGTTGAAGCCCTGCGCGGCTTGGAGTTTACGAGCGAGGAACTGGCGCGCATCGAGGCTATACTGGCCTAAATGATAGGGATCGGAAGAGGGAGCCGTTCGGATCAACCTCCGGCAGTAACGGCAATTCCCTGGCTTCCGTCAGCTAATAGCAACCGGCTGTGTTGTCCGTTATGGACGACGCAGCCGGTTTTTCATGCAGTAGGGCTCCGCTGAGAGCCTTCGTATAAGCGAATATCCTCTCTATGCGGTAGAAGCTGCCGGAAGAAGCCTTGCTGCGATCCGTCTTTATTGAAGTAAGCTTGACCGCGGGTTACTATAGTAAAGCGGACGGCCGATTCGAGGTATATGCTCTAGCGGCCGGATTTCGGATGAAGCACCTTTCAGCGAAAGAGGGATGAAATAGATGGCGAAGCAGAAATATTATGTCGTATGGTCCGGCAGGAAGCCGGGCATCTATGCGACCTGGGCCGAATGTCAGGAGCAGATCAACAAGTTTGACGAGGCGAAGTTCAAATCCTACGAGACGAAGGCCGGCGCGGAGCAAGCTTACCGTGAGGGCTGGAAGAAGCATTGGGGCAGCGGAAAAACGGCGGGCGATGGGGCAGGCAAGGGCTCCGCGCGCAGCTTCAAACCGAGCAGTGCGGGAATCGCCGCAGAGGACGAGATCGATTACGACAGCATCTCCGTGGACGTCGGAACGAGCGGTAATCCGGGACCGGTCGAATACAAGGGCGTGGATACGAGAACGGGCGAAGTGCTGTTCGCGGTAGGGCCAATCGCGAAAGGAACGAATAATCTCGGCGAGTTTCTGGCGATCGTACATGGATTGGCGCATTTGAAGAAAGCGGGCAGTGCCAAAACGATCTACAGCGATTCCGTCAATGCGCTCAAATGGGTGAAGCAGAAGCAAGTCTCCTCCACGCTTGTCCGGGACGAGTCGACCCGCGAAATATGGGATCTCGTCGATCGCGCCGTCCGATGGCTCAAGACGAACGATTATTCCAATAAAGTGCTTAAATGGCAGACGAAGCAATGGGGCGAGATCAAAGCGGATTACGGGCGGAAGTGAGGCGGAGGCCCAAGAGGTACAATGCAGCATTAGATTTTCCTCCGAATATTTGGTAAAATAACTCTGATTTTGTCGAAGGAATTGCGACAGAGGCACTAGGCTATTCAGAAGAGGAGGCAATAGGGTGAGCTATCTATCCAAGAGCAAGTTTATTAAGTCTTTTATGTTGCTGGTCCTGATTGTGACGACCGTAATCCCTGGAGTATCTTCAGCTTCCTCCAAAGAGCTGAATGAAGTTTTGGCATACATAAATCAATTCGACGCGTTTTCCAAGTATTCTTCAAAAGCAGTGGCTGCCTATAACGCAAATCTCATCTATAATACAAAAAATCGGAAGGCCATGTATGATCTTTACAAAAAAACGATTATTCCTAACTATACGATATACGTAAATGGCATAAAAAAAATCAAGCCGAAGAATAAAGAGCTCGCTCGTATACATAAAATTCTCATCCAATATGCGGATACGACCTTGAAGGGCTATATCGAGATTCAGGGCTCCATCTCGAAGCCGCCCGGGAATACGAAAGCTTTTAACAAAGGAATCGCTACAATTGAAAAAGGGCAGGATTATCTCTCCAGATTTAATGAAGAGCTTGAAAAGTATGTAGAGAAAGAAACACTGAAGTACTTGTCGGCTTTGCCGGTCATCAAGACATTGCCGCTCGATTTCAATAAAGATGACATTTCGGAACGTTTGCGACCCCAAGTATGGAGATTTTATCAGGCCTATGTAAGCGCGTTTCCATCGGGAGATACGTCTAGAAGCGATAAACTCCTGAAGGCATGGATTGCGTCAAAGAATGAGGGACTTAATCTGCGGGGTCCTGAGCAAAGCATCCAAAACTTGAACGAGCTAACCCTGAGTACTATAAACTCTAACGATAAGGATGAGTTAGCCGACTGGGCGAAAGCAGTGTCGGAAACGACGATCAACCATGTATCTGTGACGTATGCTGAAGTGGGAGGCGGAAGGGCACAATTTACTTTTCACTTGAAGGTAGACAGCTACACGGACGACAGTACGCCCCTTTTCCAGATTGTATTTTATAACACGGGCGAGCAGTATGAAATCAGTTCGATTTCCCAAATCTAATCGCAACTCCATGCAAGAAGAGCGCCAATCAGGCGTTCTTCTTTTTTTTACAAACAATCCGATTCCGGTTAATGTGACGGAAATAGACCGGTTCTATAGTAATAACAGGCAGAAAAACAACAAGATTATAGAAACATCCCACAGAATGCCACATAGGAGGAACAGCGAACCATGAAAACGGGATTCAAGAAGCCATTATCCGTCGGTCTGATTTTAATGCTGTTAACCACTCTGATCGCAGCTTGCGGAGGCGCCAAGAACAACGGCAACAGCGAGAATCCAGCCGCTCCGGAGCTCACCTTAAGCGAGATTGAAGCGAAAGCGAAGGAAGAGGGAAGCGTCGTCAGCGTCGGGATGCCGGATTCGTGGGCGAACTGGAAGGATACCTGGGCGGACATGCAGTCGAAATACGGGCTTTCGCATACGGATACGGACATGTCCAGCGCGGAGGAGATCGCCAAGTTCGATGCCGAGAAGGATAAGCCGACGGCGGATATCGGAGATGTCGGCATTGCGTTCGGACCGGTGGCCGTCGAGAAGGGCGTCACTCAGCCGTACAAAACCTCCTACTGGGATGAAATCCCCGACTGGGCTAAGGATAACGACGGACACTGGCTTCTCGGCTACCAGGGGACGATCGCTTTCCTGACGAACAAGAAGCTGGTGGCGAATCCGCCGAAAAGCTGGGAGGATCTGAAAAACGGCAATTACAAAATCGTCACCGGCGACGTGACGAAGGCGGCGCAAGCGCAGATGGCCGTTCTGGCGGCGGCGATGGCGTTCGGCGGAGACGAATCGAATCTCGAACCGGGACTCGCGTTCTTCGAGGACTTGGCCAAGAACGGCCGCATTGCCAATGTGGAAGCTTCTCTTGCGAACATCGAGAAGGGCGAAGTCGAAGTGACGCTGCTGTGGGATTTCAACGCTCTGAACTACAGGGACCAGCTTGGAAAAGACCAATACGAGGTTACGATTCCGAAGGAAGGCAGCGTCGTGAGCGGATATGCGACCATCATCAACAAATATGCTCCGCATCCGAATGCCGCCAAGCTGACGAGAGAATACATTCTTAGCGATGCGGGACAGATCAATCTGGCCAAGGGCTACGCTCGCCCGATCCGGGACAGCGTCGAGCTTCCTGCGGATGTCGCGGCGAAGCTGCTGCCGAAGGAAGAATATGCGAACGCAAAGCCGGTCGACGATTACAAGGTCTGGGAAGAAACGGCTAAGGGCATTCCGCAGCAATGGCAGGATCGCATTCTGGTTCATATTAACTAAACGGCTGCAATCGACGATAGAGCGCCTTCGCCCGCGACGCGGAGGCGCCCTGTCGCATTCGGTCCGGGAGAGGGGAAGCCATGAAGCATAGAAATCGCTGGATGCTGCTTGGCCTGGTTCCGTTCGCCTTCATGGTGCTGGCGTTCCAGTTCGCGCCGATTGCGGCCATGCTGACGGGAAGCGTCAGCCGACCGGGGGGCTCCGGGTTTACGTTCAGTCACTTTAATCAGATCTTGCATAGCGCGTTTTACTTGCAAGCGATCAAGAATAGTCTTCTGATCGCCGTCTATTCCAGCGTAATCGGCATCATAGCGGGCCTGCTGTGCGCCTATTCCATTACCAGGTTTGCGCCGAGAATCCGCGACAGGCTGCTGCTGTTATCCAATATGACCTCGAATTTCGCAGGCGTTCCGCTCGCCTTCGCCTATATTATTTTGCTGGGCAACAACGGAGTGTTCACGCTCCTCTTCAAGCAGTGGGGCTGGGACGTATTCGCCGGCTTTAACCTGTACAGCTGGTCGGGACTCGTGCTTGTGTACGTCTACTTCCAGATTCCGCTGGCACTGCTGCTGCTGTACCCGTCCTTCTACGGTATTCGCGAGCAATGGAAGGAAGCGGCGGCGCTGCTCGGCGCCCGCTCCTGGCAGTTCTGGAGAACCGTCGGCCTGCCTATGCTGACGCCTGCGATCTTCGGGACGCTCGGCATTCTGTTCGCCAATGCGATGGGCGCCTATGCGACGGCTTATGCGCTTGTCGGAGGCAATTATAACCTGCTGGCGATTCGCATCGGCTCGCTTGTGGCGGGCGATGTCGTGAACCAGCCGGAGCTTGGCAGCGCCTTGGCCGTGCTGCTCGCCCTTTCGACCTTGCTTGCGGTTTACTTGAACCACCGCATGTCGAAGCGATCCCAGCAATTCACCGCCTCCTTCAGTCCTCATGCGGCGACCAAGCGTTCCCGAATGAAGCGGGGACAGCCGATTGCGGTTGCGAACGGGGAGGCCGGCGCATGAACAGGCTGAAAGCGGGATGGACGCATCGTTCCTTGATGCTGCTGCTCATGATTTACTTGCTGCTTCCGCTTCTTGCAACCTTCCTGTACGGCTTCGCGAAGCAGTGGCAGACGACGGTGTTGCCGGAGAGCTGGACGCTGGAATGGATGCGCGAGATGCTGCGGGACATCCGATTTATGGATGCGCTGTGGACTTCGCTCTATCTGTGCGCAATCAGCGTCGCCTTGAGCCTGGCGGTGATGCTGCCTGCGGTATTCGTCATCACCGTGTACTTGCCGAAGTGGGAGACGTTCATGAAGGGGCTGGTTGTGCTGCCCTATGCGGTTCCCGGAGTCGTAGCGGCGGTCGGGCTGATCCGCACGTATTCTTCCGGGCCGATCGATATCGCCGGCACGCCCTATATTCTGATCGGGGCTTACTTCGTCGTCATCCTTCCTTATATGTATCAAGGCATTCGCAACAGTCTGATCACCGTATCGGCAGTCGAATTGCTCAGCTCGGCGGAGCTGCTCGGAGCTTCGCGCTTTCGGGCGTTCGCGACGGTAATTCTGCCGAACATCTGGCCGGGAATCATCGTCTCGACTCTGCTCAGCTTCTCCGTGCTGTTCGGAGAATTCGTGCTTACGAACATGCTGGTCGGCGGACATATTCAGACGATCCAAGTGTATCTGTACAAGCGCGTCGGGGAGAGCGGGCATCTGGCCAGCGCGATTGCGATTTCCTATTTCTTGTTTATTCTGGCGCTGTCGGCCGTCTTGATGAAGCTTGGCAAAAAAATGAACCGGGAGGCGGGCCGATGAGCGCGTCGTATTTGGAACTCAAGGGCATTCGGAAAACCTTCGGAGACACGACCGTGCTGAACGACGTGGATCTGTCCATCCGCGAAGGAGAGCTGATAACGCTGCTCGGTCCTTCGGGCTGCGGGAAAAGCACGCTGCTTCGCTGCATCGCCGGCTTGACGGAGCTGGATGAAGGCCGGATTCTGCTGGGGCATACGGATATCGGCCGGCTTCCGCCGCGCCAGCGCGAGGTCGGCATGGTGTTCCAGTCCTACGCCTTGTTTCCGAATTTAACGGTGTATGAGAATATCGAGTACGGATTGAAAATGCGGGGAGAGGGCAAGGCGGCGCGAAAGAGCCGATGCGAGGAGCTGCTTGCGCTTGTCGATCTGGAGGAGAAGCGGAATTCGTATCCGCAGCAGCTCTCCGGCGGTCAGCAGCAGCGCGTCGCGCTGGCGAGATCGCTGGCCGTGCAGCCGAAGGTGCTGCTGCTGGATGAGCCTCTGAGCGCATTGGACGCCAAAATCCGCAAAAGCCTGAGGACGGAAATTCGCGACATTCAGCGCCGCTTGAAAATGACGACGATTTTCGTTACGCACGATCAAGAGGAGGCGCTTACGGTATCCGACCGCATCTGCATTATGAATCACGGCAACATCGTACAGGACGGAACGCCTGAGGCATTGTATACGAAGCCTCGCACAGAATTCGTGGCGAGATTCATGGGAAGCTACAATGTGCTGTCCAGAGGGGAGGCCCTTCGCTTGTTCGGAGACGAGATCGGCTTCTCGGACAGCTACGCGCTGAGGCCGGAATCGGTCAGATTGCTTCCCGCCTCCCAAGGGGCGCTTGCCGAGGGCGAGCGCGGTTATCGTACGGTGGAGGGGAAGATCGAGTCGATCAGCGTTCTCGGCAATATTCTCCGTTATTTCGTCATCGCAGCGGACGTGCGGCTCACGATCGATCTTCTGAACGACGGCCGTTCGCTTCGGGAGGATGGAAGCGGAGGCGTTAGGCTGGCGCTTGATCCTTCCCAGCTGCTAGTCCTGGAGAAGGAAGGAGCATAATCGGGATGTCGGTATCCTCGGAGCGGCGCAAACGAATTATTCTGGACAGCCTTAGACTGAAAGGGCAGGTGAAAGTGCCCGATGTCGCGCAAAGATGCGCGGTATCCGAAGAAACCGTCCGCAGGGACCTGATGCTGCTGGAGCAAGAGGGGCACGTCAGGCGCGTGTACGGCGGGGCGGTGCTGGCCAAGCCGGCCAGCTATGAGCCGCCGTATCTGCAACGGCAGAAGGTAAACGCGGAGGAGAAGGGCCGGATCGGCAGGGCGGCCGCAGAGCTGATCTCGTCGGGAGATACGATCGTGATCGATGTCGGTACGACAACGCTGGAGCTCGCCAAAGCGATCGCGGATAAGGAAAGACTGACCGTGCTCACGAATTCCATCGCTGTGGCGTACCATCTGATGGAGTCTTTGAACGAAGGGCGCTTCGCGGGCAAGATTATCGTCCTCGGAGGCCGGCTCAACCCGGAGCAGCAATCGCTGACCGGAGCGCCCGGCGAGCAGGTAATGACGCAATTCCGTGTGGACAAAGCGTTTATCTCGGTCGGCGGAATTTCCATGAAGAGGGGCATCAGCGATTACGATCTGGAGGAGACTATGCTGTCGCGGCGAATGATCGAGGCCGCGGGCCGGACGATTGTGCTCGCGGACGACTCGAAGCTGGGCAAGGAAGCGTTCGTCGAAATCGTACCTATTCGCAAGGTGGATACCGTCGTAAGCAACGTCGTTCCTCCTCGGGAATGGCTGTCGACGCTCAAGCAGCATCGCATTCAGTGGATCGAAGCGAAAGGGGAAATCTAATCTTATGACGCTGGATCAACATCGTTCCCGCTTAATCGTTGTCGTGCTGGATGGCCTTCGTTACGATAGTGCGCGCAGCTGTCTCGGTTATCTGGAGCATCTGGTCGAACAGGGTGAAGCGGCCCGCTATTCGGTTCAATCGGAGCTGCCCAGCCTGTCCAGGCCGCTTTACGAGGTGCTGTTGACCGGCACGCCGGCGTACAGAAACGGGATTACCGCGAATCATGTTGTTCGCCGCAGCAAGGAAACCAGCGTGTTCCATTTGGCAAGGGAGGCCGGGCTGACTACGGCCGCCGCGGCGTATCACTGGATAAGCGAGCTGTATAACTCGGCTCCGTTCAACCCGCTGTTGGACCGGCATCAGCATGACGAGAGCCAGGCGATTCAACACGGCATGTTCTACTTCGAGGATCATTATCCGGACAGCCATTTGTTCGCGGACGCGGAGCGGCTGAGGCAAGCGCACGATCCGGATTTTCTCTACGTTCACTCGATGAACATCGACGATGCGGGGCATAAGCATGGAGGAGAGAGCAAGGAGTATGAGCTGGCCGTACGGATTGCGGACAGTCTGCTTGCGATGCTGATCCCGCTGTGGAGGTCGGCAGGATATAGCGTGATGGTGACCTCGGACCACGGCATGAGCGCGAACGGTCAGCATGGCGGAACGACTGCCGAGGAGCGGCGCGTTCCCCTCTATCTTGCGGGAGAGAGCTTGCCGGAGCGAGTTGAAGCGGATGCTTTGCCGCAGTTGGCCATCGCCCCTCTCATGTGCCGCTGCCTCGGCCTGGAGCCGTCGCCTTCGATGAACGAGGCGGACCGGATGCTGCCGCTGGAGGAGGGGAGGGTCTGGGACGATGAAGGTTGATTTGCATTTTCATCTGGAGGAAGGACCGTATTCTTTGCGCTGGCTTACCCGCACGATGCAAGCGTTAGCCGCTACGAACGCCGACGCCGAGCAAGGGCCGGAGCATTCGCTCGCCTGGGCGGAGGCGCTGGCGGAGCAGCTGGAGAGTCGAGTATGGCACGGCTGCTTCAACGAGGCGTGGCTGGACCGTTTCTTAAACACGGGGCGGGCCCGTGGAATCGGCGTGTTCGGCGTAGTCGATCACCTCTACCGATTTCGGGAATGCCGTCCGTATTATGAGAAGCATATGCTTCTGGATGACAGCCCGGTCGGTCAGGCGCAGCTGAAATGGCTGAACCAGGTATGCGTAACCTCGCTTGACGAATTCGTGTCGTTCGTGACGGAGGCGAAGAAGACCCGGCCGGACTTGCTGCTCGGCATCGAAGCCGATTTCTTTCCCGGGGGCGAGCGGGAGCTGGGCGATCTGCTGGCCGGATACGACTGGGATTATATCATCGGTTCGGTTCACTTCATGGACGGCTGGGGCTTCGACAATCCGCAGACGCAGTCGCGATTCGCAGATCTGAAGCCGCTGGAGGCCTATTCGATCTACTTTGATCTGCTGCGTCAAGCCTGCCGTTCCGGTCTGTTCGATCTGATCGCGCACCCGGATAATCTGAAGGTGTTCGGCTTCCGCCCGGAGGACGAACGCGACCTGCTTCCGCTCTACCGTCAGACTGCGGAGGAGATGGTGCTGGCCGGCGTCGCTACGGAGATCAATACCGGGCTTGCCTACCGTTATCCGGTCGCCGAAGCCTGTCCCAGCCCGCTGTTTCTATCCGTGCTGGCCGCGTACAACGTCCCGATCGCGCAGTCGTCGGATGCCCATTTTCCCGATGATATCGGCAATCTGCTGGACGAAGCGCGAGAGGCGGCGATCGGAGCAGGCTACAAGGAATGGACCGCGTTCAGCGGCCGTAAGGCTCGTACGGTACCTATAGAATAGAAACGATATGAGAGCGGAAGCGGGCCTTCGGAGGTCTGCCCGCTCTCTTTGTCTGCGCGCCCGTTCGAACATCCGGTCTGCCGCCCCCTTGGCGCGCCTGGACGACGGGCTTTTGCCGCAGGGAGATTCTGGTATACAATAATAACGATAGAAATCATTCGCGACGTTAAACGTTGGCATTGTTAAAGATGCACATGCCAAATCTATTGAACCGGAGGGAACTTTTTTGCTGACAACGAGAACAGTCAAACTAAGCGAGCCGACGAAGCGCCGGATCCCCGTCTGCGCGGGATTCTTGCTTTCCTTTATTCTGGCCGTCGGGAGCTTCGGCAGCGAGAGCTTTGCGGCATCGCCCGCGTGGCAATGGAAACAGCAGATCGGGCGGGAGAACTCGAGCCTGAACGATGTCGTGGCCATGGATGACGGGGTAAGAGTTGCCGTCGGGGAGGACGCGACGATTCTGCGCAGCGCCGGGAGCAATGCGTCATGGAGTATCGTCGCTGCGCCGGGGCGGGGCAATCTGAACGCGGCGGCGACAAGCGGGAAGTCGGTCGTGGCCGTGGGTGATCACGGCTTGGCGCTGTATTCGGGAGACGGACGAGTCTGGAAGAAGGCTCGCGTCAAGAACACGATCAAGCTATCGCAGATCAGCGAATATTACAGGAATAGAGCGGAAGGCAAGCTGGAGCTGCAGCCGGATAATATTCTCTGGATGGATGCGATCTGGGACGGCAAGCAATACGTGGCTGCGGCCGAGGGACGATGGAAGGGCAAGGATACGGAGTTTTCCTCACCCCTTGCGGCGGTGTCCGCCAACGGCACGGAGTGGAAGGTGACTCCTCTGCCTTCAACGGCGCGGATCAGCCTCTTCACCCAGAAGCTTCAGGTCGTGAGATTCAAGAGCAATTGGCTCATTGTGGCGAGCGAGGGAACGTTCTATTCGCGGGACCTCAATACCTGGAGCTTTCGGAAAACGGACGTCGGAGCGGCTATTCATGGGATTGCCCACAATGGCAAGGTTCTTGTCGCTGTCGGGTGGGACGGCCGCGCGGGCACGGGACGGTCGATTGGAGGAGCCGCATTTACATCCGAGGACGGCTTGTCCTATACGCGATTGTCCAACAGCTTCAGCCAATCGCTTAACGCGGTGATCTGGGAGGACGGGAAATTCGTGATGGCGGGAGATTACGGCTCGCTGTACGAGTCCCGCGACGGGAAAGCCTGGCAGTCAAGAACGCAAGAGCAAGTCGGGGGGATCAGTCCGTTCTTCCCTATTCAATATAGCGGACTGAAGGGCGATATTCATAGCATCATGCGCGAGTCGAACGGCTATGTGGCCGTAGGCGCGGGCGGGGCGATCCGATCGGCGATTGGGCTGGAGGAGAGTTGGACGCTTGAGGCATCGGGCGAGAGCGGAGACTGGTACGGCATCGCCTACTCGGGCGGACGTTATGCGTTGGCCGGGACCGGAAGCTTCAAGGTATCCGAGGACGGAAAAAACTGGGCGGCAATTGATCGAGAGCGTATTGGAGAGGCGGTTTCTCTCTATGATTTGAATGCCAATCAGGGATTCTTCGCGGCCAACGGCTTTCAGATGATAGAGGGGGTGCTAAACAGGGCCAATTTCCTCTATGCAGGGGGCGAGTTGCTGGAGTTTGACTCGGCCTTGCCGGAAGGTATTCAGACCGTATCGGCGGCAGGCGGGCAATTCCGTGTCTTCGGCAAAACGAAAGCCTCGATCAGCAAGGATGGGCGAACGTGGACTCCTCTACAGGGCGTTCAGGCGATACCGGTCGCGACGAGCGGTAAGCTATGGCTGGGCTATCGGGATCGCGACGTCTATACGTCTAAGAACGGCCGGACCTGGTCGAAGGCCAAAGCGACGGTAGATGGCAACCCCTTGTACAATCCATTGGAGAAGGCGGTGTGGACGGGGACCAAGTTCGTGGCCATCAACGGTGACGACTTGATTGAATCCTCGAACGGCACGACATGGAAAACGACCCTGGACTTACGCTATGAATATTTGCGGGGACTTGCGGTGAACGGAGAGGGAACGGTCGTCGCGGTAGGGGACAAGGGAATGATCTACATGTCCGAGAAGGGGAAGGGATGGACTAAGATCGCCTCCCCGACGGTCAAAATGCTGCGAAGCGTCGTGTGGGACGGCCAGCGGTTTCTGGCGGTCGGCGACAGCGGCGTGCTGATCGTCGGAGAGAAGAGCGTTCGTTCCTAGCCTTTCGGATATTCTTTATACACGACCAATATCGCGCTTCGTTGTTCGCTTACATTGTTGAGATTCGCTTTGCTGATGGAGCTGTAGCAAATGTTGATCACCTGCTCGTCCTCCAGCTCGGCAAGAAATTCGTTGACTCTTTTCTCGGCCAGCGAGCTGTCGGTATCCAGAAACTCTCTAACTCGGATCATGGCGATCCTCCTTTCCCAGGACGCTTCTCACATAGAATTAAGCATCCCGCAAGCCGCGCGGAATGCCCATATGGCTCCAACCATACCATTGCTGGAATCGGGTGTCAAATGCAGGCCGGCCCTCGAATATTCGAGGGTCCCAAGCCTGTTTCATAGAGCGTGCGACGAGTTCAGGGATGTCTGGTCTGCTTCTTCTGGCGAGAGGCGTTCCGGTCCCAGAATACGCCCTCCGAATAGCCTTGGATGGAGGCGTCCGCCTCGGCCATTCGCAGTCTCTTCTCCGCAAGACAGCAGTAAGTTTCGTCGATCTCCACGCTGGCAAACCGCCTGTTCAGCTTCTTCGCGACAACGGCGGTCGTTCCGGCCCCGCCGAAGGGATCGAACACGACGTCCTGCTCGTCCGAGCTGGCCAATATGATTTTGGCCAGCAGCTTCTCGGGCTTCTGCGTCGGATGATCCGTATTCTCGGGCATCGACCAGAACGGCACGGTCAGATCGGTCCACAGGTTGGAGGGGTGAGTCAGACGGAATTTGCCGTCCCGATCGTCGTCCCAATCCTTGGGCGTTCCTTCCTCGGTGCGATAGGGGGCGAGAACCTTCCGTTTCAGCTTGACGCGGTCGACGTAAAACTTATACTTGTCGGATCGGGTGCAGTGCCAGATATCCTCCGAGGCGTTTTTCCAGTTGGATAAAGCGCCTCGGCCTTTTTCGCGTTCCCAGGTAATCCGGTTAAGGATATGAAGATGGCGGGAGGCGACCTCGTATATGGAGTGGCTTGAACGCCAATCTCCGCATATGTACACGGTAGCGTCGGGTTTGAGGATGCGCACCAGCCTGGAAAACCAGGCGTCGAGCCATTGCGTATACTGTCCGTTCTCCATCTGGCTGAAGGTCGTTCCGTTGAACGTCTTGGTCAGATTGTACGGAGGGTCTACAAACAACAGATCGACGAATGCGTCCGGCAAATAATCGATCGTCTCGAACAAATCCTGGCAGATCGTCCGGCCCAGAACGTCCCCCGGCTCGGCGGGGGCGTGCAGCCGAACGAGTCGCCGGGCATATTCCGCCCGCTCCCGCTCATCCAGCGAGATCGTTCGGTTCCTATCCGCTCTATTTCTTACGTTATCCAACAATTCGTAAGCACCGCCTGACCGCTCCTGATTGCGTTTATTACTACCATCATATAAGAGGATAGAACTGGATTTCAATAGAGGAGCCGGGAGAATAGGCACCCGTGCAGGAAGTTTGATAGGATAGAGAGAGAAACGAGGTGCGGAATGAAGCTGTTTATTCATCGGAAGGACTTGCGAACGGAGGATCTGCCGGCACTGGACTATATTCGGGCTTTGAACCGGCCGATGCTGCCGATTCTCATCCTGGACCCCTTTCTTCTTCGCGAGGGGAGGGCTGCGGAGCATAGCGGCAAGCACTTCCTTCGGCAAGTCGGAAGGCTGCGCGCGACTTATGAGCGCTGCGGAATAAAGCTTCGGCTCTATTACGGGGAGCCCGTGGCCGTCGTTCGCCGCTTGCTGGCCGAGCTACCCGGCATCGACGAGATCGTCTGTCACGAGGACGGGACGCCTTACGCGATGCAGCGCGACCGCGATTTGGCCGCAGCGGCAGCCGAAGCGGGCGTGCGGTGGACGGCGTTGCCGGATCAGCCGCTGGTCGACCTGCCGGGCTTTCACCGGGAGTCGGGAAGAAGCGAAGGGTACAAGGTGTTTACGCCCTTCTACCGCAAATGGAGCGATTATCTGCAGGAGCATCCGCGCTTCCCCTATGCGACGCGTATCGCGGAGCTTCCGCAAGCGGAAGGGGACGAGGAGGGGATCGGGCAGCTTTTCCCGCTTCCGGAGGAAGTGAGGGCGGCGATAACCTGGGACGGAGAGCCGCTTGTGCCGGAGGGGCTGCTGGAGAGCTTTCTGGAGGAAAGGCTAACCGAGTATTCCCGGGATCGCGATCGGTACGCACTTGGCGCGACAAGCGGCATAAGCCGTTATCTGAACTGCGGCTCCTTGTCGGTTCGTACCGTGCACGAGCGCCTGCTGGCGCGGCCGGAGGGCGGCGAGAGCTGGAAGCGGCAGCTGGCCTGGCGGGATTTCTATCTGTATCAATCCCGTATGGACAAGCGTTTTTTTCGCTACGAACGGGCCTTCGACCTGAGCGGCCTGTCGGACGCGCACTTTCGCGCATGGGCGGAAGCCCGGACGGGCATTCCGGTAGTCGACGCCGCAATGACGGAGCTCAACGAAACCGGAGCGATGCCGAATCGGCTGCGCATGGTGACGGCGATGTTCCTGACCAAAAATCTGCTGTGCCCGTTTCCCTTCGGGGAGCGCTATTTCCGCCGCAAGCTGGCGGATTACGACAATACGCTGAATCGCGGCGGCTGGCTGTGGTGCTCGTCGCTGGGGTTCGACGCCGCTCCTTATTTTCGCATTATGAACCCGGTTGCCCAATCCCGGACGCACGATCCTTCCGGAAGCTATATCCGGCGCTGGCTGCCCGAGCTGGCGAATCTGAACGACAAGGACATACATCTGCCTAGACCGCATGCCATCGTGGATCTGAAGGCTTCGCGAGCAGCGGCGATTGAAGCCTATCGCCGGCTTCTCGGAACATTTTCCGCCAATTCATGAACTCTTTCGCCATGGATTACGTCTATATGAACAAGTAAGCAGCATGAAAGGAGAAATGAAATGATGATCCAATCCCGATGGAACAGCAGAACGCAGAAGCTCCTTGTCGTCACGGCTTCGGCCGCAATCGCCTTCGCTTCGCTGCTGCACCCGCAACGAGCGAACGCGGCCGCATCCGACTACCGGATCCTGAATCAGGCAATCGAGGTGAATGGCGTCAGATCAAGCCTGTCGGCGTTGAACACGGACAACACGACGTACATCGCCATTCGCAGCCTGAACAACAGCATCGGCTTGACGACGGATTGGGATCAGGCGAAGCAGGTCGTGACGGTGTCCGGAAGGGATCGCGAGCTTGCGTTGAATCTAAAGGACGGAAGCGCGACGCTGAACGGTCAGCAAATCTACGGCTTGCCGGCGATCGTCCAGAACAACACGACTTACGTGCCGTTCCGGTTTTTGCTTGAGCGTATGGGCTTCGGGGTAGCCTACGATTCGTCCACCAAGGTCATCGGCATCGAAGCGATCAAGGAGAACGACTTGCAAATCGCAACAGAGGTCATTCGGGAAAAGTCGACCGACAAGTCGCTTGCGATTCATTACCCGCAGCTATCGGGTCTTGTAAGCAAGGAGGCGGAGAAGAAGATCAACGAGACGCTCAAGTCCGACGCGGAGCTGAATGCGGAGGTAGCCCGCGATTCGCTTGAGCAAGCGCTCGGAGATGGGGACTTTAAGCCGACTATGCCTGTATCTTTCGAGGGCACCTATACGATTACCTATAATGAGCAAGGCAAGCTGAGCCTGTACGTCGATTATTATATTTACACAGGCGGGGCGCACGGCTCTACCGCTCGCGTTCCGTACACGTTCGATCTAAGCAGCGGCAAGGTTGTGACGCTGAAGGAGGCCGCGCTCGGCAAGGAGAATTACGTCGCGATTATCAATGCCAAAATCCAGAGCCAGATCAAAGCGCGGGGCATTAAGATGCTCAATCCGTTCAAGACGATTGAGCCGGACAGGGATTATTTCCTGAAGCATAACGGCGTTGTCGTGTATTTCGGCCAATACGAGTATACGCCGTATGCCGAAGGGATGCCGGAGTTCGAAATTCCGTTCTCCGATTTCAAATAAAATCAGGAAGGAGCCGTCCACGCGGGACGGCTCCTTCCTGATTTAAAGCGATGTATGCGCGTTGCGCTTACTTGATGATTTCCGGCTCCGGCGCTTCCGCTCCGCGAGTGTCTACCGTAACCTTCTTCATCACTTGAGGCGTCTCGGGACGGTCGCTGCGATCTCTCTTCTGGGAGACGATCTCGTTCACCACGTCCATTCCCTCCGTAACCTTGCCGAAGGCGGCGTATGCGCCGTCCAGATGTGGGGAATCGGCGACCATGATGAAGAACTGGGAGCCGGCGCTGTTCGGATTCTGCGCGCGAGCCATGGAGAGAACCCCTGTCGTATGCTTCAGATTGTTCTCAAAGCCGTTTTGCGTGAATTCGCCGGCGATGGAATAGCCCGGTCCGCCCATGCCCGTACCGTCCGGGTCGCCGCCCTGGACCATGAAGCCGGGGATGACGCGGTGGAAAATGGTGCCGTCGTAGAAGCCTTTTTTCACCAGGGAAATAAAGTTGTTGACCGAGTTCGGAGCAACCTTGGGGTAAAGCTCGATTGTGATCTTGCCGCCGTTTTCCATTTCGATTGTGACGATCGGGTTGTCTCCGGATGTGTCTACATTGCTCATTGGGGAAGCCTCCTGTGTGGATGCAGCGCCGCCGTTGGAGGAGGGCGCCGTATCAGATGGTGAATTTGAACGTTCCTTGCTCCCGCATCCCGTTACGATAAGCAGAAGCGCAATTACCGCAATCAAGGATACGGACAATCGGTTTCTTGCGAATCTCATATCAAGTCCCCCCTTGTCTTCTATATCCATTCGTATCATATCATTTGGTCGCGCAGGAATCCACAGTCTGCGTCGAACGGGGATATCAAGCCGGAACGGCGGCGTTCGGCTTGCTAGATTGCTCCTTACCTTACTTTATAATTGAAATTGATAATCGTTATCAATATAATGAAGACAGAACTAAAAATACCAACGAATGGAAGGGGAAGAAAGCTACTCATGAGCGTACCGAACCGGCGGCTTCATCTTAATTTGTTTATTTTAAGCACGGGGCATCATGAAGCATCCTGGCGTCACCCGAACGCCCAACCGCAATCGGCTACCGATTTCGACTATTACCGCAAGCTGGCGCAGACGGCGGAACGGGGAAAGATGGATTCGATTTTCATTGCCGCGAAGTACCGGCTGGCCAACACGATCAAGCATCGGGTCATCCCCCAGCTGGAGGCGCTGACGCTGCTGTCTGCCCTGGCGGCGGCAACCGAGCGGATCGGATTGACGGGAACGGCTTCGACCACCTACAACGAGCCTTATCAGCTGGCCCGTCAGTTCGCCTCTTTGGATCACATCAGCGGAGGCCGCGCCGGCTGGAACATCGTAACCTCCACGGGGGATGCCACCGCGCAAAATTTCAGCCAGGAAAGCCATCTTGAGCATAAGGACAGATACGACAAAGGGAGGGAATTCGTGGAGGTCGTCAAGCGGCTGTGGCACAGCTGGTCGGAGGATGCTCTCGTGATGGACAAGCAGTCCGGCATCTATGCGGACGTCAATCGGATTACGGGGGCAGAGTTTCAAGGGAAATACTTATCGGTGAAGGGAGCTCTCAATCTTCCGCGTTCGCCGCAGACGTATCCCGTACTCGTACAGGCGGGCTCTTCGGAGGACGGCAAGCAATTTGCGGCCGAATTGGCCGAGGTGATCTTCACCGCCCAGAACACGATGGAGCAAGCGGCAGCATTCTATGCGGATGTTAAACAGAGGGCGCGGCAGCTTGGAAGGTCGTCCTCACAGCTGAAAATCATGCCGGGCTTTGTTCCGATTGTCGGAGATACGGAAGGGGAGGCCAAACAGAAGGAGCGGGAGCTGAACGAGCTAGCCGTTTCGGAATACGGGGTGAAGTGCTTGTCCGATATTCTGCAGACGAACCTGTTCGATTGTCCTCTGGACGGCCCATTGCCGTATGACGCGCTTCCCAGTCTTGACGAAATCAGGGGGCAAAAGGCTCGCTTCGAGCTCATGGTCGACCTGGCGCGCAGGGAAAGCTTGTCGATTCGCGAGCTGATTGTGCGCACGGCAGGGGGAAGGGGACATTTTACGTATGCCGGGACGCCCTCGCAAATCGCCGATGTCATGGAACGATGGCTGCTCTCGGAGGCGGCCGACGGATTTAACCTGATGCCTCCGCTTTTGCCGGAAGGGCTTGATGATTTCGTGGATAAGGTCGTTCCCGAATTGCAAAGCCGGGGAATCTACCGAACGGAGTATGAAGGCCGCACGCTGCGGGAGCATCTCGGTCTGACGAAGGGGGCGGAGACGCCGGGGCGAAGCGCGCAGCCGATCTGCGAGACCGTTCTCTGAGCGCTTCGCCGCCGGAGGCTATGAGTTGCGATGCCGATACAGCAAGTAGATGAAGAAGGGGGCGCCGACGCCGGCGGTAAATACGCCGACGGGAATATCGTAAGGCAGAAACGCCGTGCGGGCGATCGTGTCCGCGACAACGACGATGAGTCCGCCGATCAATGCCGATACCGGCAGCACGCCCCCGAATGAAGGTCCTACCAGCTTGCGGGTCATGTGGGGCGCGATCAGTCCGATGAACGAGATCGCGCCCCCGACCGCTACGGATGCCCCGGCCAGAGCAACGCTGATCATAAGCAGCGTGAACCGCTGCCGTTGGACCGAGCTGCCCACGCTGGCGGCGATGTCGTCTCCCAACTGAAGCACGTTTACGTTTCGGGCAAGCACGAAGGCAAGCGGAACAAAGAAGCCTACCCACGGCACGATCATCATGACGATGCTCCAATCGCTGCCGTACACCGTGCCGGTCAGCCATACATAAGCCTGCGACGACGTATAGACCGGGTTTTTCAGAAGCATCACTTTGGTGACGGACCCGAGTAGGAAATTGATGCCGATTCCGATAAGCACGAGCCGTATCGCGGTAACTCCCCGTTTCCACGCCAGCAGATAGATCAGGATAGACGTTATGCCGGCTCCTGCCATTGCCGCTACGGGCAGCCATGCGATGCTGACCGTTCCCGCCAGATAGCTGATGAAGGCGACTGCCGCCGCAGAAGCGCCGCTCGTGATGCCGATGATGTCGGGCGAAGCCAGCGGATTGCGAATGATCCCTTGGAGGATCGAGCCCGCTACGGCCAGCGCCACGCCAACGAGAAACGCCGCTAGAATGCGGGGAAGGCGAAGCGTCTGAACGACGAGAATATGCTCCTCGGAGCCCGCCCCGAACGCCGCTCGGATCACCTCCAGCGGATGTATGCTCATGTCTCCCATCGCAGCGCTCAGAATCATGGCGACAAGACTGACGACAGAGAGCGAGAGCGTCAAGAGCAAAGCTCTTCGATGAACGAAAAAGGAAACGGGAAGCTTCTTGAGGCGAATGGATGCAAAGGATTTCATTTCTTGTCGATCCCCTTTCTGGCGATCGCGATGAAGGCCGGAATGCCGATAATCGCCGTCATGACGCCTACCGGAAGCTCCTCCGGCCGAATGACGAGTCGGGCGGCAATGTCGGCCGCGAGCACGAGAATCGCTCCGAGCAGCGCGCTATACGGGATTATCCAACGGTAATCGTTGCCGGAGAAGACGCGGGCGATTGTCGGTACGACCAAGCCGATAAATCCGACGGGACCGGCCACTGCGACGGAGCTTCCTGCCAGCGCCACAATGATCAGCCCGGCGGCCAGCTTGATGAGCAGTGTCCGCTGACCCAGCCCTTGCGCTGTATCCTCGCCCATCGTCAGTACATTCATTTGTCTGGATATCCACATCGCAGCGATCCACCCCGCAACCATCATCGGCAATACCGCGCTCAGCATCTCCATCGATCTTCCGGCGACGGAGCCGGTCAACCAGAACATGACCTCGTTCAGCCCCTGCTCGTCAAGCACAAGCATTCCCTGCGTGAACGAAGAGAAGAGAGCGCTCAGCGCGGCTCCCGCCAGAATGATCTTGAGCGGCGTCAAGCCGTCGCGGCCGAGCGATCCGAGCAAGTAGACCGCGATGGCGGCCGCGGCCGCGCCGCCGAAGGAAACGCCCGTCAGCACCGGCAAGGAAGAGATGGATAGCTGAGTGACGGCAAACACGATCATGAAGGAGGCTCCATAGTTGATTCCGAGAATATTCGGATCGGCGAGCGGGTTTCTCGTCAGTCCCTGGATCAACGCGCCGGCGACAGCCAGGCTGGCGCCGATCGCGGCAGCGGTAAAGGCCCTCGGGACGCGGGAGGTTTGAACGATAATATGCGCGTTCGACGTCTCGTCGTATTGCGTAAAGGAATGAAAGACATCGGACCAGCTAAGCGTCGTGATTCCGTAAGCCATGCTGGCGAACACAAACGCGATCAGCAGAAGGAAGCCGATCGCCAGTCCGGAGACCTTGGCCAGATTTCCGGAAAATAGCCTTTCCATACGGGTCGCTCCAGTCCCGCGACATGCGAAAGAATGAGCCGGAAGCCCATTCTTTCGTGTCGCGCTCATTCGGTTCTTGTAAGAAGGATTACAGGTCGAAGTAGAAGTACAAATCGTCAAGCATCATTTTCGCGGCAGTGGCGCCGCCCGACATGTTCCAGGTAATGTCGTTCACTTTGTAATACTTGCCGTTCTTGACGGCCTTGAGATTGGTCCACAATGGATTTTTCTGCCATTCCGCCTGGGTCTTGAACTCGTCTCCGCCGTTGTTGCTGGAAGTAATGTCGAAGATGATATCGCCGTCGATCAGCGGAATTTGCTCCTGGGAAGCCAGATCCATGAACACCTTATCGGAGCCCTTCAGAGCCTTGGGCCGGCTCAAGCCAAGCTCATTGAGAATGTTGCCCGCGAATCCGGTGTTGTAGATACGCGCGGAGTTGTCGTCATAGAAGCGGACGATCGACACCTCGATATCGGCGTGGTTGCGAATTTTGGACTTGAAGTCCGCGACCCGTTTGTTCCATTCTTTCATGAACGCCGAGGCCTTGGTCTCTTTATTCAGCGCCTTGGCGGCAAGATCCATATTGTCTTTCCATTCAAACAGCTGGTCGGCGTACAGCGTCGGAGCGATCTTGGACAGCTGGCCGTAAATCTTCTCGTGACGCGTCTTCGCGCCGATGATCAAATCCGGCTTCAAGGCGACGATCGCTTCGATATTAGGCTGAAGCTCGCTGCCCAGGCTTTTGGCGCCGCTCATGTCCGAACGGAGATAGTGGTACCAAGGCGCCTGTACCCAGGATTCCACAGCGCCGATCGGCTTGACGCCCAGCGTTAGCGAGATATCGACCATTCCGTTAAACAGCACGACGACGCGCTGCGGAACAGCGGTAAGCGTCGTTTCTCCCATGGCGTGCTTGATGGTGCGCTTGGTTTCGATGCTTGCCGTTTTCGTGCTGTCGGACCAATTCACCCACAGGCCGAAGGCTTCGCCCAGAAAGCGCAGAGGGACGAGGGTGCGGCCGTTCTTCTCTATGACCGCGGTGCTCAACGTGACGGACTTGCCGTTCACCGTCGCTTTGTTGCTGCCGATGGTCAATTCAACGGTCGTATTGTTTCTTTTGGCGATGAGCTTTTTGGTTTTGGAATCCGTGCTTATCTTGGCGCCGATCTTGGATGCCAGCGCGCCGTAAGGAATCATGGTCGTCCCGTTGACGATCTGAGGCGGCACATCGAGACTAAGCTGCTTTCCGTCGACGATGACTTGAATAGGGGCAGCGGCCGACGCTGCAGCGAACGGAACGGCAACGGCGGCGATCAGGAAGGAAAGACATAAGGACAACGTGCGGAATGCAGACTTTATCATGAAAACAAAATCCACCCTTCGAGTTATTTGATAATGATTATCATTATCATGTATGACGTATTCATACTATTGCGCTTGCCCGTTGATGTCAAGAATAATTTTCCAGAAAATAAAACGGCTGTTACAGGCCCGCTTTGTCTGCCAATTGTCGGAACGCTTGATAGAGCTCGTAATCCAACTGAAGAAGCGCCTCGGAATCTAGCGATTCCGCGGAGTGCAGCTCGCTTAGGCTATCGATCTTTTCCTGCAGAAACTCGGTCATCTCCGGATAGGAGGCATTGACGTCGCCCTTCATGTCCACCCAGCCTTGCACGATCTGTGCGGAAATGTCCTTGATCTTCTCGGCATCTCCGTTCTCCGCATGCTGCTTCAGCTCTTTCACGAGAGAGCGGATTTGCTCGACCGGTTTTTTCAGCGCTCCGGCCTCAGGGGGCTTCTCGTCTTTGGCGATAATGGAGTCGGTAACAGTCTTGCCGACAGAGGCATTGCTCTGCTTGGCCTCTTGAGCTTTCTGAGGGGCGGATTTCTTGGGGGGAGCTTCGCTCGATTTCGATGGTGAAGGCGTAGGTGTCGGAGACTCTGCTTCCTGGATTTCCTGCGAAGCCTCTGCTTCTGGAGAAGCCTCTTGCGCCGGACTGGCTTGCAAGTCCGATTGCCCGCTTGCGTCGGCGGTGCTCGTCGGCATGGCTTCCGCGCTTGCCGTCGAGGCAGGCTCGCCCGTGCTTTTCCGGGTTTCTATATATCTGTCGGATGACGGGGAGGCGCCGCAGCCCGCTATCACCCACAGTACCGCCGCTAAAGCGAGTACAAGTGACCGTTTCAAGTTGATCCCTCCTAGGTTGTCTATTGGATTTTTTGAACATATCCTCAAACATTGTAGAGGAAATGGAATTCATTTTCAATCATTTATTGATAATAATTATCAGTATCATTGACAGAACTCGTATAAATGCTTAAAGTAATGGTAAATAAAGGAGACGTGAACCATGGAGGCCCTTGAAGCTCGTGAGCTGACGGTCAGCTACGGCAATCAATTCATCTTTCAGGATTTGAATCTATCTATCGGCAAAGGCAAAATCACGGCGCTGATCGGCGCCAACGGCTGCGGCAAGTCAACGCTGCTTCGCACGATGGCCCGATTGCTCAAGCCGCGGGAAGGCAATGTGCTGCTCGAAGGAAGAAGCATTGCCGCGCTGCCGACGAAGGACGTCGCCAAGCGCATGGCGCTGCTTCCGCAAGGACCTTCGGCGCCGGAGGGCCTGACCGTGCTGCAGCTGGTCAAGCAGGGCCGATATCCCTATCAGAGCTGGCTTCACCAATGGTCGAAGGAAGACGAGCGCCATGTGCGGCACGCTTTGGAGACGACCGGCCTGACCGAGCTTGCGGAGCGAAAGGTCGATTCGTTGTCCGGCGGACAGCGGCAGCGGGCCTGGATTGCGATGGTGCTGGCGCAAGGCACGGAGATCGTGCTGCTGGACGAACCGACGACTTACCTGGATCTGACGCATCAGATCGAAGCCCTGGACCTGCTGTACGAGCTGTACGAGCGCGAAGGGCGCACGATTGTGATGGTGCTTCACGACATTAATCTGGCTTGCCGTTACGCGCATCATCTCGTGGCCATTCGGGATCAGAAGGTGTTCGTCGAGGGACCGCCGGAGCAGGTCGTAACGTCTGAGATGATTGAGTCCGTATTCAACATGAGGTCGAACGTTATCCGGGACCCGCTGTACGGAACACCGCTGTGCGTGCCATGGGGCAAAGGCAGAATGATCTCATGAAGAAAATGAGGGAATGGCGATGACAGGTACATATACGCCGGAAGAGATCGCGATATTAACGAAAGACCATCGGTTGGCGCTGGAGCCGTCCGACAATAGAAGCCTTTCCATCCCGGCGCTCGACCTGCTGAATCGGGAGAAGTGCGCGCCTTATTTGGAGAGGGTTAGAGAGGTGTTCGAAGCCTCGACCCAGACGGCTACGGCTTCTCTGTTCGCCAAGAGATACAGCTTTCTGATTATGGCGTCCAGCCTGTATGCGATGAGTGTATTTAACAAGGGACTGGATTATTCCATCGATAATTGCCATGTCGAGTCCTATTACCAGGGGCAGGCCTGGCTTCCGAGAGTCCGCTTGGCCGAGTGGCAAGTCTCCCAGCCGGTCGCGGGGGAGCGGGAAGCGTGGCGGGAGCGGATCGTTCGCAGTATTTTCGCCGGGAACCTGGCTCCGACATGGCAATTTCTAGCCAAGTCCGTGCCGATCTCCAAAGCCGTTCTGTGGGAGAATACCGCGATCTATGTGTTCTGGCTCTATGAGAACAAATTCATCGAGGGAATCGGTAAAGCCGACAAGGAACGCGTTCGGGAGGATTACGACTATTTGGTTCGGGTCGCGCCCGGGGAGCTCTTCGGAGAAACCAAAAATCCGCTGGCGAGGTTCGACAGTCCCAAGCAAGCCACCCGCGCGTCTGAGCAGCCGATACGAATTCGAAAAACGTGCTGCTATTATTACCAGGCATCGGATGAGCCCGAGGATTACTGCGTAACCTGCCCTAAAATCAAACACGAAGCGATCGCCGCGGGTCAACCCGGCTGAATCGCAACACGAAGCTCGACTTAACAAACGCCTTGTTTCCAGGAGAAACGGGCGTTTGTTTTTTGTTACATAAATAAACATAAATTATATATATTGACACGATTTCCGCCAAACCCTATGATGATTATGGTGATATTGAAAATCATTATCAATTAAAGGGGGATGCTGTACGACTTTGTCTCATATTCGGGAGGGATGGCATTGAACCGCAGCCAGTCGCGAGATGCGCAGACGCAGAACAGACTTATTCTCAAAAAAGCAGAGGAGATGGGGATAACGGGAAAGCCCCTCATAGAAGGCTGCGAGGATTTCCTTGAGCTGACGTATAAGGGCAAAAGCATCATTATCAATAGAACCAGATCCCACAGAATGCCGCTAATGGCGGGATTGCTGGCGAAAAACAAAGAGGCCTCCAATCTGCTCCTGCGAAGAAAGGGGCTGCCTATACCGGAGTATATCGTCCTGTCCGAGCCGGGCGAGGAGGCTGTCCGGTTTCTGGAAGCCTATCGGCTGGTGACGGTGAAGCCGCTGGATACAAGCCGCAGCGTAGGCGTCACCTTGCGCATTCGGGGAGAGGACGAGCTTGCGGAGGCGATTCGGACGGCACGTCGCTTCAGCAAGCAGGTCATGGTTCAAAAATATGTCGAAGGCACCGATTACCGCATCCTGGTCATCGACGGGAAAGCCGCCGGCGCGTTGGAATATCGGCCTGCGGCTGTCGAAGGCGATGGCGAATCCACGGTCGAGCAATTGATCGCCCGCTTGAATGACAACCAGATGAGGCGCAATGGCGCTGGGGAGGCCGGATCGTTCCAGCCGATCGATATCCGGTCCGGCTCATTGCTGAGGCATCTGGAGGAGAGCGGAAGAAGCCTGGAGGAGATTCTGAAGAAGGGCGAGCGGGCAGAGCTGTATGCAAGCGGCAACATGCTGGCGGAAGATATCAGCGAAATCGCGCTCGACCGATCCGGGGACTTGCATCCCGAGAGCGCGCAGATGGCCGTGGACGCGGCCGGGGCGCTGCAGCTCGATGTGGCCGGCGTCGATATCCGCTGCCGGGATATCCGTCTGCCGCTCACTGAAGAGAACGGGGGGATTCTTGAGGTTAACGCATTGCCGGATATGGTCGATCAGCACCTTCTGTACGAAGGGGCCTCTACAGACGTGTTCGAGCTTTATTTGCGCTATTTATTCGAAGAATAAGGGAGTGTGGGGTGAATGATTACTACTCAGGCAGATCAAGCCTACTTGCAGCTGCAGCAGGATTGGGAGTCCAACGCCCGGTCTTATCCTCGCCGCTTCCCGCTTGTCATCGACAAAGCGAAGGGCCTCATCATCACCGATACGGAAGGCAAAACCTATTACGATTGTCTGGCAGGCGCGGGCACGCTGGCGCTCGGGCACAATCACGATGTCGTACTAGCGGCGATCAGGGCGGTGCTGGATCAGCAAATCCCGCTTCATACGCTGGATCTGGCTACTCCGCTCAAGATCGCGTTTATGCAGGAGGTGCTTTCCCTGCTGCCTGCGGGCTTCAAGGAGAAGGCCAAAATCCAGTTCTGCGGCCCGACGGGCGCGGACGGCGTGGAGGCGGCCATCAAGCTGGTGAAGAACGCAACCGGGGGCAAATCGATATTGGCCTTTCAGGGCGGCTATCACGGCTCGACGCAAGCGACGATGGCCATGAGCGGCAATCTGGGCAAGAAGCAGCATCTTCAAAGCCTCCTGCCGGACGTGCATTTCTTGCCTTTCCCCTATGAATACCGCTGCCCGTTCGGCGTGGGGGGAGGGATGACCGCCCGGATCAGCGCGCAGTATATCGAGAATCTGCTGGATGATTGCGAGAGCGGAATCGCTGCGCCATGCGGCGTAATCGTAGAGACCGTCCAAGGGGAGGGCGGCGCGGTTCCCGCCGATGTCGAATGGCTTCGACAATTGCGGCGCATAACGGCCGAAAGAGGCATTCCCCTCGTGGTGGACGAGGTTCAGACGGGGATCGGCCGCACCGGCAAAATGTTCTCCTTCGAGCACGCGGGCATTGTGCCCGATGTCATCGTGTGCTCGAAGGCGATCGGCGGAAGCCTGCCGATGTCGGTCGTCCTGTATAAAGCAGAGCTGGATCGGTGGCAGCCGGGGGCGCACACAGGCACCTTTCGCGGGAATCAATTAGGCATGGCGACGGGGCTTGCAACCTTGAAGTTCATGAAGGAAGCCGATGTGCTGAGCAATGTCAACGAGCGGAGCGAGCAATTCTTCGAAGCCTTGTGCCGACTGCAGACGCGCTATGAGGAGATCGGCGACGTTCGCGGCAGAGGTCTGATGATCGGAGTCGAGGTAGTGGACCCGAACGGCCGCAAGGATCGGCTCGGGCATTATCCGCCATGCGGCGAGCGGGCTTCCAGAATTCAGGAGGAATGCTTCAAGAGAGGCCTTATTATCGAGGTGGGCGGCCGGCGTTCGTCCGTTCTGCGGTTTCTGCCGCCGCTGACGATCACGGCGCAAGAAACGGCGGAAGTCCTGTCCGTGTTCGAGCAAGCCGTCGTCGAAGCTCTTGCGACGCTGCGGCGGCAATGAGCGTTGCGGCTTTCCTGAAGAAGCATTCCGTCTTGCTTGCTGTTCTGCTTGGCGCGTTTGCATTGGTGTTGACCAATAGCGCTTTTAACATTTTGCTTCCGAGCTTTGTGCGCTTATACGGGATTTCTACGGCAACGGGCGGATGGATCATTACGCTGTACATTCTGGCGATGACGATTACGATGCCGTTAACCGCTCTCGTCGTCGATCGCTTCGGCAAAAAGCGGACCTACATCGCAGGGCTTGGCCTATACGGCTTGTTTTCGCTATTCGGGGGCTTGTTCTGCCAATACCTGCCGGTTGTTCTGGCGGTGCGCGTCATGCACGGCGTTGCGGCGGGGCTGATGATTCCGTTGTCTCTGGTGCTGCTGTTCGACCATTACGGCATACAGGTGCGCGGCAGGGTGATCGGCGCTTGGGGGATGCTGCTTACGATCGCTCCGGCGATCGGTCCGACGCTTGGAGGCGCCGTGATGCAGTTCGGCGGGCTACGCTATCTGTTCTGGATTAACGTTCCGTTCGCGGCGATCTCCCTGCTGCTCTGCTGCACTCAGATTAAACGCTATGCTCCGGCTTGCCGGAAAACGATCGATCTGCAAGGCATTATGCTGGTTGTTCTAGGCATCGCTTCCTTAAGTCTGGGCATACAGAGGGTGTCGGAGCCCGCCGGCTCCAAGGGGACGGCCTTCCTGCTGCTTCTGTTGGGAGCGGCTGCGCTGGCGTGGTTTGTGCGGAAGGAGAATGCCAAAGAAGAGCCTCTCATTCGTTACAAGCTGCTGCGACGCAACTCGATATTTTCGATCTCGCTGCTGATTTCCGCCGTGCAGGACTCGGTCATGTTCGGCGTGATTTTCGTGCTGCCCTTGATCTTCCAAGAGGTGCTTCAGCTATCTCCCTCCTTGACCGGGGCTATGTTCATTCCGACCGCTGTATTGACCAGTCTGTTCGTATGGCTTGGAGGGCGCTGGATCGATGCGGGCAAATCGCTCAGGTTTATCGCGTACGGAATCGGCTTCATTGCGATTTCGATATTTTCCTTTGCGTTCGTAAGCGAAGGCGTTCCTATCGCGCTTCTGCTAATTCTGATGGCTCTGCGAGGCGTTGGGAACGGATTGTCGGATATGACGGTGACGGCGATCGGATTAAACGCGCTGCCGGAGGAGGACCTGCACGAGGGCTCCGCCTTGTCCAGCACGATTCAACGTCTGGCTTCCTCCTTCGCCGTTATGCTGCTGGCCGTGTACTTCGAGCTTCGCACGCAGCTGCTGATCGGCGCCGGAGAGCTTGCCGAACAAGCCAGATGGACGGCATTAAGAGAAGAATGTTTCGCTTTGGGCGTATTGATGGCGCTCACTTTACCGCTAGTGAAGCTGATGAACAGGAAGAAGGTGAACGACGTTGTCCGAAATGAGGGAAAGACGGCGTCTGGATAGCCGTGAGCAAGCGAACAGGCATACCTGCAAAATTTTATTGAACTGTTATCTCCGGGAGTGCGGCAGCGAGCACTCGTCCGGCATCACCTTGAAGCCTGCGGAAAAAACGTATGAAATCCGCTTTCCGGCAAGCGGCGTTGTCCTGTCGGGAAAGCTGAGCGGCTATTCGGTGATGGGCGAGCACGAGTACGACAGCTTCCATACGCATGAGGGGAACGAGCCGACCTGCACGGAGCTGGCGGAGTGGATCGTCGCGGAGCTGCGGCTGCATCGTGGGGCTGCGACCGACGAGCAGGCGGCGGATTTTGCGGATAAAGTCGCCAACAGCGTACGCAACACCGCTCTGTTCTTGGAGCATTCGGAGCCTGTCCGGGTCGAGGACTACCTGTCCTCCGAGCAATCCTTGCGCTTCGGGCATCCTTTTCATCCGTATCCGAAAAACACGCTCGGCTTTATGGAGGAGGAGGTCAGACGGTTCTCGCCGGAACTTCGGGCGGCTTTCCCGTTGTGCTATATGGCCGTGCGCAAGGACGCGTACCGGGAGGAGTGGATTGCGGAACGCAGGGAGGTCGAGCTTCCCGAGAGCGTGGAGGCTCATGCGGGAGACGCGCTGGGGAATAGACGGGATGCCTATGAGCTGCTTCCGGTGCATCCCTGGCAGTACGCGCATGTTCAAGGCTGCGATGCTGTTCGGGATTATGTGCGACAAGGGAAAATCGTGCCGCTCGGGAGCTGCGGCCCATTGGCTTATCCAACCTCATCGGTTCGGACGGTCTATGTTCCCGCTATGCGATGCAACATTAAGCTATCTCTCGATATTCAGATCACCAACTTGAAGAGAAACAATACGAAGGAGCAAATGCGCAGAACGCTGGACGCCGCACGCTATTTGCGGCGAAGCCGCGGCTTCGCGCAGGAGCCGCATACCCGGATCGCCTTCGAGGAGGGCGTCTGCTGCTGCGCGTTCGAAGAGGAGCAAGCGACGGCTTGGCTGACGGTCGCTTATCGTCCGATCCGATTCGATACGGCGGCAACCTACGTGCTGTCAAGTCTAGTAGAGCCCCCTGCGCGGGGAGAGCCCGTCCGCCTGCTCTCGGTTATGGAGCCGAACCATGTCGAAGCGTGGTTCCGCCGTTACCTAGACATCTCCCTGCGGCCCATCGTTCGAATCGCGGAGGAGCAGGGCATACACTTCGAAGCGCATTTGCAGAACGCTCTCCTTACCGTTAAGGACGGGATGCCGGACACGTTCATTATTCGCGATCTGGAAGGGGTAAGCGTAGAGCGGGAGAAGGCCGGCGAGCAGGAGGATACGTCCGGCCCTCTGTTCTACGAGCGGGAACAGGCGCGGGCGCGGACAGCGTACTATTACTTCGTGAACCACCTCGGATCTCTCATTCATGCGATCGCGAGAGATATGAGCTCCGACGAGACGTATCTATGGGGCATTGTGCGAGAGGCTCTCGCGGAGGAATACGAATTGGGCGGCAACGAGTTCGCGGGAGAGCTGCTCGCTGCCGATGTGTTCTATGCGAAGAAAAACATGATGAGCTGCCTGGCCGGAAACAGCGAGACGCCTGACTACGTACCGGTGATTAATCGGATGAAGAGCATGGGGAGGGAATGGAAGGGTGCACACAAGCAGCTTGTCTAGCAGAGAGCAGACCGCGTACGGGGAAGTCTCGGAGAGAATCATGCGCCAGACGATAGCGGCCTTGCTGTTCGAAGGGATTATCGAGGTCGAGAAAAACCCCGGCACATGGCGCTTCACCGGAATAACCGCCGATGGAGCCACAGTCGGTTATTCTTGTGAAGCGGAAGAAAAGTTTACGTTCGGCAGAGTGCAGATCGCCCCGAACTCGATCCGCAGGGAAGGAGAGCCATGCGGGAGTTTGCCGCTTCTGCTGGAGGAGATCATTGAGAACAGGCTGGACGGAGCGCACAAGGCCTCGTTCATTCGCGAGCTGCTGGAGACGCTGGCGAAGGATTATCAATGCAGGATGCATCAACCGGATCGCATTCCGCAGCAAGAACGGCATTATGAGGCTCTGGAAAGCCACATGACGGACGGCCATCGCTATCATCCCAGCTATAAATCGAGAATCGGCTTTTCCCTGGCGGACAACTACGCCTACGGACCGGAATTCAATCAAGCGCTGTCGCTGCATTGGGCGGCGGTGAACGAGCGACTGGTCGATCTCGCACTCTCCCGGGATTATGCGGGGGAAGAGATGGATAAGCGGCATCTGACGGAGGACGACCGACGTAGATTCGCCCGGATCCTGCTGGAGCAAGGGGACCGGGAGAAGAAGTATGTCTATGTGCCGGTGCATCCGTGGCAGATGGAGCATGTGCTGCCGACGGTATTCGTCGAACAGCTGGCGGCGCGGGATATCGTGCCGCTTGGACCCTCTGACGGCTCCTACAGGGCGCAGCAATCGATCCGTACGCTGGCCCGGCGCGATCGCGATGACGCTCCCTATCTTAAGCTGGCTCTCAGCATTACGAATACGTCTACAAGCCGGATTCTGGCCTCCCATACGACGCAGAACGCGCCGCGCATCAGCGACTGGCTCCATACTCTCGCTCAGAGAGACGAGCTGCTGCAGAAGGAGAGATTTCAGCTTCTAAGGGAATGGAAGGGAATTTCCTTCCGCTATGAAGCGCTGCCGTCCGTTCAATACCGCGCGGCTTACGGGACGTTGGGCGCGATCTATCGGGAGAACGTATCCATGTATCTGGAAGAGGGCGAGGAGGCTTGGCCGCTGAACGCGCTGTTCCTTACGCAGAAGAACGGGGTGCCGTTTCTCCGCGAGGCGATTGACCTTCATGGGATAGAGGTCTGGAGCGACGCCCTGATTCGTACGGTTACGCTTCCGATCGTCCACCTGCTGTACGCGCACGGAATCGCATTGGAGTCGCACGCCCAGAACATTATTTTGGTCGTTAAAGACCGCCTCCCGACCCGAATCATCGTCAAGGATTTGCACGACGGCGTTCGCTATGCGCCCGACAAGCTGCTGCGGCCCGAGTGGGCCCCCGAGCTGATTCCCGAGCCCGAGACTCATCGGAAATTCAATCGCTATTCGTTCCTGAGGACGGAAGCGGCATCGGAGGTAAGAGATTACACGCTAGATGCATTTTTCTTCATCTGTATGACGGATATTTGCTTTGCGCTTGAACCCTTCGGGCTCGGCGAGCAGGAGTTCTGGCGCAAGTGCGCGTCGACGATCGTCGGCTATCAGACCGCTTACCCGGAGCACAAGGACAGATACGAATGGTTCGACCTGTTCGCCGAGGACGCCCAGATTGAGGAGATGACGAAGCGGCGCATCTACGGCGACGGCGAGCTGTATTTCCGCCGGGCGAACAACCCGCTGCGGGCGGCGAGGGACAGCCTGCCATGAGAAAAAACAAGCTAAAGCAAAAACTCGGGAGCGGCGTCCCGGTATTCGGGATGTTCGTGTCGATTCCTCATCCGACGATGATCGAGCTTCTCGGTCATGCCGAATATGATTTTGTGATTATCGACCTGGAGCATACGACAACGAGCCTGGAAACGGTTGAGAATATGATTCGCGCCGCGGAGCTGATGGACATTACGCCGCTGGTCAGAATCTCCCGCGTGGAGCGGAGCGAGATTCTGAAGGTGCTGGATAGCGGCGCGCAGGGAATCGTGATTCCGCACGTCGAGAGTCGGGCGCAGATCGAGGAAGCCGCTCGTTACGTCTACTATCATCCGCTTGGTCACAGAAGCCTCAATAGCGGAAGGCCGGGCGAGTATGCGAAGCATTCGCTTAAGCATTACATCGCGGAAGCGAACGAGGAGCTGCTGATCGTGCCGATGATCGAAAGCGCGGAAGGCGTAAGGCGCAGCGAATCGATCTTGTCTGCGCCGCATGTCGCTTTCGTTCTGGAAGGCGCGGCGGATCTGTCGCAATCGCTCTCCGTGCCTTGGGATACCGGGCATCCGGTCGTGCAAGAGCATCTAGAGCTGCTCCTTGAGACTTCGCAACGATGCGGGGTGCCGTATGCGTCCGTCTCGCGGAGCCGGACGGGGCATCGCGAATGGGCGGCCAGAGGCGTCCGCATCTTCGTGCTGGGCGACGACCGCAATACGGCGTTCAGGGCTTACCGACAGCATCGAAACGACTACCTGAGCGCGATGGAGGGGATCCGATGAATCGCCTTGTCGAGAGACGGCTCTGCGAGATACGCTCGTCAAGCGATCAGCCACTGTGCGCTTACGTATACGACCTCACGGGTATTCGAGGTCACGTTGCGGCAATGCTGGCGGCAATGCCTCCCAAGACCCGACTGTTCTATGCGATTAAAGCCAATCCGGACAAGCGCATCATTGAGGCTCTGCTGCCGCTCGTGGCGGGCTTTGAGGTCGCTTCGGCCGGCGAGCTGCTACGAGTGCGGGAGGTGTCCCGGGACGTGCCGATTCTGTTCGGCGGTCCGGGAAAGAAAGACTTCGAGCTGCGGACGGCGATCGCGCACAATGTGGCTTATCTTCATGTGGAGAGCTTGCTGGAGCTGCGCAAAATCATCATGTATGCGAATGAAGGGAAGCGCCTTACCCAAGTGCTGCTGCGGATCAACTTGAGATCGAAGACGCTGCCGCAAACGAAGATCGCCATGGGAGGCCGCCCCAGCCCGTTCGGATTGGATGAGGCTTATATCGGAGAAGCGGCGGCGATTCTGCGAGAGCCGGACAACCGCTATGTGCAATTTTGCGGCTTCCATTTCCATTCTCTATCGAACAATCCGGATGCAGAGCTTCATGCGACGATGGTTCAGCATTACTTGGAAAAGGCGTCGGAGTGGGAGCGCCTGTTCGGACTGGACGTTCGGATTGTCAACGCGGGCGGAGGATTCGGCGTCGCTTACGACGGCTCTCCCGGCTTTGACTGGCAACGCTTCGCCTCCCTGCTGGGCCAGAGCGAAGCCGTGCGCAATCTGGGAACCGCGAGGCTGATCTTCGAGCCCGGAAGACTGATCGTGGCCGATTACGGCTACTACGCGGCCGAGGTCGTCGATATCAAGCGGTCGCACGACTGCGTATTCGCCGTCGTCCGGGGCGGCACCCATCATAATCGGCTGCCTGCGTCCTGGGGGCACAATCACCCATTTCGCATCCTAGAGAGAGAGGAATGGCCGTATGTCTTCGAACGGCCGGAGGCGGAGCACTCCCGGGTGACGATCGTCGGGGAGCTGTGTACCCCGAAGGATCGACTGCATGCCGATGCGGAGCTGGACAGGCTTCGCGTCGGCGATGTGCTTGTATTCGAGAAATCGGGCGCGTACTGCTGGACCATCTCCCACCACGATTTTTTGAGCCACCCCCATCCCGAATTTCATTATCTTACGGAAGGAGATCAGGATGAATAGAGCGATTGCGCAAGTCGGAAGCAGAGCTGCCGAACGATTGATTATGAAGGATCTAATGGATGCGTTGCTTCTTGAGCGATTCTGGGATGTCGGCGATCCGCAGACGATCAAGCGGATATCCGAGCCGGAGCTTGCCCGACTGTATCCCGGATATGATCAGGCTTTGGCTTATGTCGGAGAGGTCAGTTTTCTCATCGAACCCAGCCGCAGGCAGGGCTATCAATGGGTGCCCGATTCTCCGATCTATATTCGAACGGAGGAAGCCTGGAGAGAAACGCGCTCTCCGGTGGAGCTTTGCCGAATAGTGCTGGAAGGGGCCGTGGCGGAAAGCGGCGGCGCATTCCCGGGAACAGGGGAGTTCCTCGAAGGGTTGAGTACGGCGATCAGGCAGCTGAGCTTGAGCCTGGAGCGGGAGCCCAATTGGGGAGAGGCGCCGAAGTCTCCCTACGCATGGTATGTGAAGGGCGAGAGAATCGCTTCCTTAAGAGACCGGCCGTTTCATCCCTTGTCCAAGGCGAAGGTCGGCTTCTCGGACGAGGATTATGAGCGGTATATGGCCGAGTTCGGCCGATCGACGGCGTTGCACTGGGTCGCCATCGACCGGGATTTCGTCGTGCGAGGCTGCCCGGAAGAAGAGAGCGAGGCGCTGGATGCGCTGAACGAGCGGCAGAGAGCCGTCATCGAGACGGAGCTGAGAGAGCGGGGCTTGTCGAAGCGGAAGTATACGGTTATTCCGGTGCACCCGTGGCAGCTGGACAACAAAATCCGCCCGGATTTCCGTCAGGAAATCGCGAACGGCACGATTGTCGTGCTGGAATCGCTGGCGGGCGATTATCTGGCAACGTCCTCCGTTCGTTCCTTGACGTCGTCGGAGGAATCGGCCAGCATGCTGAAGCTGCCGATCAGCGTAGCCTCTCTGGGGGCCGCCCGCTATTTGCCGGTCGTGAAATTGCTTAACGGCCTTGCCGGGGAGAGCATGTTCCGTCAAGCTGTCGCTTGCGACGAGCAACTGGCGGGCAAAGTTCTGCTCTGCGAGGAAAAGCACTGGTGGGGGTATATGCCGCCGTCGATGGGGCTGTTCGACGACCACCCTCGTCATTTGGCCGCACAGCTTCGGCATTATCCGGCGGAGCTGCTGCGGGAGGGCTGGAAGGTCATCCCGATGTCGGCCCTGGGCGTGGTGCGGAAGGAAGGCCACTTTCTGACGGAAATTCTCGGGGGAGCAGTCTCGGCGGACAACGCGCTTCGTTTCTATACGAAGATGTCGGCATTGTTTTACGAGGTGGTAATGAGGCTGTTCAAGGTCGGTATCGTGCCCGAAATACACGGGCAGAATTGCTGTCTCGCGCTGAAAGACAACGAACCGGCCGCCCTGCTGTTCAGAGACCACGACTCCGTGCGTCTGCACCAGCCTTATCTGGACAAGCATGGGATTCGGGATCCCGGTTATCGCATTCGACCCGGCTATTCGAACAGCTTATATAATGAGACGCTGGAAAAGCTGATTTTCTACGTCCAGTCGCTCGGCACGCAGGTCAATCTGGCCTCGATCATGGAAGCCCTGTCGGAAGCGTACGCGATCCCTGGCGACTGTCTGTGGGAGATTACGGAGACGCAGTGCAGGGAGGCGTTGTCGATGATCGATATTCCCGAAGCCGATAGAAACGTCCTGCGGCATTCTCTGTTCGAAAGCCCAACCTGGCCGGTGAAGCTGGTGATCCGTCCGCTGCTGGAGACGGAGGGCGTGCCGGGAGCGATGCCATCGGGCAAAGGCGAAGGTCTTAATCCTTTCTATCGGGGACAGGCCTAGCGTGTGAAGCGAATAGAATAGAAGGATAAACCGCCCGGGCTTACTCTCCCGGGCTTTTTTACGTTGCTGCGCGCGGCGGAGAACGAGGCCGGGAAGGAGGAAAGGGTTACCTTCTTCCGTCGATAAGGGGTAATATAGAAGGTAAGGCATACGGGTTGCCCATCATTGGCGGTTGAAGCGGGGGGAAGCCCCCGTCGGAGGACACGGAATGAGAATCGTATTTCAAACGTTGAAAACCTATCGAATAGCGGCGTTCACGGCGATTTTCCTGATGCTGGTGGAGCTTGCGGTCGAATTGGCCCAACCGCTGCTCATCTCGAAAATTATCGATGAGGGCATCGTGCCCCGGAACGTCCATGTCGTGATCGGCTGGGGCGCTGCGCTGGTCGGAGGGACGATCGTCGCCTTCGGAGCGGGCATTCTGAGCTCCTTCTACGCTGCGCACGTAAGCCAGAGCTTAGGCTATGATCTTCGCGAGAGGCTGTACGGCCGAATCCAGGCGTTCGCTTACGCCGTGTTTAATCGCTTTCCCTCATCTTCGCTTATTACGCGCCTTACAAACGATATTACGCAGGTACAGGATACGACGTTCATGGGGCTGCGCTTCATGCTGCGCGTGCCGCTGGTCGTGCTGGGCAGCATGATTATGGCGATCGTCGTTCACGCCGAATTGGGCTTCTTGCTGCTGCTGACGGTGCCGATTCTGGTCGTCTTCATTCTATGGGTGGTCAAGAAGGCCGCCGAATTGTTCCGCGTGGTACAGCTTCGACTCGACGCCATGAACGGCGTCATGCAGGAAAACCTGACGGGAATGCGGCTTATTCGCATCTTCGTGCGCAGGAAGCAAGAGGAGCGGCGTTTTGCCCGGCGCAGCGAGGAGCTGAGACAGAGCTCGACGCTGGCGCAGCGGCTGACCGAGATGACGCAGCCGTTCATCGTTCTGATCATGAGCGTCGGCGTGATTGCCATCCTCTCGTTCGGACAGCTGGAGATTCATGCGGGCAGCGCTTCGACCGGAGAAGTGGTGGCTATCGTAAACTATTCCCTCCGTACGGCGGGAGCGCTGTCGGCGCTGTCGATGCTGGTCGGAGCGTACTCCAGAGCCAGAGCTTCCGCCCAACGTATCGAGGAGACGCTGTCGACGGATACGGGAGAGGCGGTCGGCGAGGACGGACGCACGGCGGGCGCAGGGCAGGTCGGGCGAATAAGCGATGGAAGCGTAACATTCGAGCGGGTCGGCTTTCGATATCCGGAGACGGAAGCTCCCGTTCTGGAGGGGATTTCCTTCCGCGCGGCTTCGGGGGACACCGTTGCGATTCTGGGAGCGACAGGGGCGGGAAAGTCCTCCCTCATGCAGCTCATTCTGCGTTTGTACGAGCAGGAGACCGGTACGATCCGCATCGCCGGAAGAGAAGCGCGCGAGTGGGAGCTCGGCAAGCTTCACGATTCGATCGGATACGTACCTCAGGAGGTCGTGCTGTTTACAGGCTCGATTCGGGAAAATATTGCATGGGGAGCCGGAGACGCGAGCGAGGGAGCGATCGTCGAGGCCGCGCGGAAGGCGCAAATTCACGAGACGATCATGCAGCTTCCCCATGGCTACGATACGCAGCTAGGCCAACGGGGCATCAACCTGTCCGGCGGCCAGAAGCAGCGGATCTCCATCGCGCGGGCGCTTGTCCGCAAGCCTGCGATTCTGCTGCTGGACGATAGTACGAGCGCCTTGGACGTCCGCACCGAGGCTGCACTGCTGCAAGCGCTGAAGGGCATGGCTTGCACGACTTTCATCATCACGCAGAAGATCAGCTCCACATTGGATGCAGACCTGATTCTGCTGCTGGACGACGGCTGTCTGATCGCAAGGGGCCGTCATCGCGAATTGCTGGCCGAAAGCGCGTTGTATCGTCGCATCTATGAATCGCAGTACGGGGAGGAGGGCTTGCATGTGGAAGGCGCTAAGTGATCCTCTTCGTTATCCGGGCTCCCAGGCGATGCGGAAGCATAAGGACACTTCGGCAGCGCAGCCTGCCAAGGGGAAGGCGAAAGCCAAGGATTGGCGGACTACGCTCCAGCGGATATGGGGGTACCTGGCGGAACGCAAGGGTATGCTGTCCCTTGTCCTGCTGCTTGTCCTGATCGGCTCGGGCCTGTCCTTGCTTGGACCTTATATGATCGGCGTCGCCATCGATCATTATCTTGAGGGGAGCGGCGGGGCTTCGTGGGGATGGTTTCTGGCCGGGCTGGCGGCGGTATACGGAATAAGCTCGGTCGTAGGCTGGCTGCAAAATGTATGGATGATCGCGATTGCCCAGGAGACGGTGTACCGCATGCGGCTCGATCTGTTTGGCAAGCTGCATCGGCTGCCGATTCCGTTCTTCGCCAAGCGGCAGCGCGGAGAGCTGATGAGCCGGATGACCAATGACATGGACAATGTCAGTACGACCTTGAACAGCTCGGCCATCCAGATTTTCTCCAGCGTATTGATTCTCGTCGGAACGGTTATCGTCATGCTTCTTCTGAGTCCGCTCCTAATGCTGCTGACGTTCCTCGTCGTGCCGCTGATGTCGGCGGGGATGAAATGGATTACGCGGCGAACCGGAGTTCTCTTCAAGGAGCGCCAGCGGAATCTCGGCGATCTGAACGGCTACATCGAGGAGACGTTGTCCGGCCAGCGGATCGTGAAGGCTTTCTCGCAGGAGGAGCGCGTCATTCGCGAGTTCGGACAACGAAATGCCCGAATCAAGCTGTCGGGCTTCTGGGCGCAAGCGATCTCCGGATTTATTCCCAAGCTGATGAACGGGTTGAACAATTTGAGCTATGCAGTCATCGTCGGGGTTGGAGGGCTGCTCGCCATCCGGGGGACGATAACGGTCGGGGTCATCGTCATCTTCGTGGAATACGCCCGACAGTTCACCAGACCGCTGAACGATCTGGCGAACCAGTGGAATACGCTGCTGTCCGCGATCGCCGGCGCGGAGCGCGTGTTCGAGATTATGGATGAGGACGAGGAGGGCGGGGACGAGGGAGAAGCCGGGCAGATCGAATCGATCCGAGGGGCGGTGTCCTTCGCTCAAGTGTCGTTCTCCTATAATCGAGGGGAAGAGACGCTGAAGAGGATCAGCTTCGAGGCGAAGCCGGGCGAGACAATTGCGATCATCGGGCCTACAGGCGCCGGCAAAACGTCCCTGCTTCAACTGCTCTCCCGCTTCTACGAGGCGGACTCGGGGACAATCGAGGTCGATGGACGAGATATACGCACAATTCGCCGGGAAAGCCTTCGTTCCCACATGGCTTTCGTGCTGCAGGATACGTTCCTGTTCGAAGGAACGATTCGCGACAACCTTCGTTACGGCAGGCCTACGGCGACGGACGAGGAGGTGGAGCAAGCCGCGAGGCTGGCGAATGCGCATTCGTTCATCGCGCGGCTTCCGGGAGGCTACGACAAAGTGCTGTATGGCGATGGAGGCGGGATCAGCCAGGGGCAGAAACAGCTGCTGGCCATCGCCAGAGCGATTCTTGCCGATCCGGCTATTCTGGTGCTGGACGAGGCGACGAGCAGCATCGATACCGTGACGGAAATCAAAATTCAAGAGGGACTGCAGCGGCTGATGGAGGGACGGACGAGCTTCGTGATCGCCCACAGGCTGAATACGATTCGGCGGGCGGACCAGATTCTTGTGCTTAAGGACGGCGAATTGCTGGAGCGGGGCACGCACGAGGAGCTGTTAGCGCGGCCCGGCCTCTACAGCGATATGGTGCGGGGTCGGAGGGAGGTGGAAGCATGAGCGACACGGCAAACGATGTCGCCGCTTGGATGTTCGAAGAGATGAAGGAGAAAGGCGTTCTGTATCAGGCGGAGGCGGTGGAATATATCCGCAAGCATTATGGAGAGCACTACGTGTATGTCAACGAGAACGGACACGCCTCCATCGACAAGGAGGTCAAGAAGGCGTTCAAGAAGCTCCACGGCGGCAAAGCGGCGTGGGACAGGGACGCCTTCTATTGGGGCTGGACCTCGGCGATCCAGGGCTAGCCGTCAGGGAAGCTTCTTAACGATGTAGACCGGTGTGGACGTCCGGATTTGCTCGAAGAGCCACCGGACGTCCTTGTTATGCATGCGAATGCATCCGGCGGATACGTATTTGCCGATGGATTTGGCGTTGTTGTTGCCGTGAATGCCATAGGCGTAAGAGGTTTTGCCGTTGCGGGTCACCTTCAGCCCGAGCCAGCGGTCGCCGAGCGGGTTGCGGGGGTCTCCGCCTTTGATTTTCTCTTTGTAATAAGGGCGGTTTTTAATCTTCTCATGGATCGTGAACAAGCCTTCCGGCGTATAGGAAGGCTTCTTTCCCGTGGCGACGGGGAACGAGCGAATCAGCTTGCCTTCCTCGAAAAAGTATAGCTTGTTGGCGGATTTGTCGATCATGATGAATTGTTCATACTTGACGAACTTCTTCGCCAGTTGAACGGTTTTGGCCGCGTAGGCGTTGGATTGAAGCGGAACGAGCAGACATGCCGACAAAAAAACCAGGACGGCCAATACGCGGCCGCATAAAGAAAACTTCATCCTCAAAAGGCCTCCCCGAGATACGCTGTTTACACTATATATGCGCGAGCCCGGGGATTATGGTACTTCACGGCCTGTCCGAGGAAATCCGATTCTTCCGCAAGCTAGCGATTGCGCAGCTCGAAAAACTCGCATGCGGCTCTGTCGTGATAAGCCAGATCGCCGACGCCGGACTGAACGACGACGATACGCTCGTCGAAGCGGACGATCACGCCGCGGTCATCGATGATGTGATCGTCTTTGAATACCCTCACGCGGGCGTGCCTTTCCATCGTTTCCTGGAAATCGGTATCGGTAAGCAAGCGAATATTCAAGGCCATCTCGGGTATCTCCCTCCTTCCGATGCAGCCGGGAACGGCTTAAGCGTTCCTCCCGACAGCGGCTCAGTGGAGTCTATTATACCTTGAAACGGGCGAGGGTTATAGGAATTGCGCTTTCGTTCCGGAAAGAGAGTCGGCGATTCGAAGCTCCAGAGACTGAATCTTCTTCTGCTGCTCGACGATCTGGCGAGAGAGCATGACAAGCGTAGAGAGCGAATCCTGCGAGCCCCGGGCATCGTTGCGCTTGATCGCGTACTTGAAGTTCGCCCATACAGGGGATCGGCTGCTTCGGGGCAGACTGGCGGCGCTTCGCTGGGCTTTGATCTGCACCTTAAGCTTCTCGATGGATGCGAGCGAATCGCGCGCTGCCTTGATTTTGTTCGAAGCGGCGGTGCGAGCGGCCTTGTGCGCGGCCTCCTTCTCCTTGATCTCCTCCCGGGCGAATTGCACGGACAGCTTCATGGCATCGGCCTGAGTACGCAGCAAGGCGTTCAACGTCTTGTTCTTCACGCCCTTGGCGAGCGTAATTTGCTTGTTCAAGGCGGAATAAGCATCGAACAACGGCTGGTAGCGGGCTTTCGCCTGCTGGGTCTGCTGGGCCAGCCTGGCGAGCTTCGGGGCGTCAATCTCGCGAATTTGCTTGCGCAGCGCGATAAGCGTTTCTTCATTACGATAACGTTGGGCCTTAATCTTCGCTTCAAGCTCTTTGTCCTCCTTGAGCAGGGAAGACAGGTCGTTGTACAGGGCGTTCAGCGCGGCGGCTGTCTTGGCGTCGGCTGCTGCCGAGGTCTTGTCGAACGAGGCTTTGACGGCAACGGTCAGCTCGACGGCTGCCGCGGCCGCGCCGGGAGGCGCGGAGACGAAGGACGAGACGAGAAGCGCGGCGAGCAGAACGAACGAAAGCGACTTTCGAAGCAACATGACATAACCCTCCTTGGATTTGGACGACAAAAAAGCACCGGCAAGTAAGGCTTGTTCAGCCCTGCTTACGGGTGCTTCCGTCGTAAGTGTGGAAAAATAAGGTTGTGTCCGTAACTATACCGGACTCCCTCCGGGGTGTCAAGACCTGCTTTTACAGAATATCCTCGTCCTGCGCGTCCTCCGCTTCGAGGTGCAGCGCCACAAGCACAAGGCCCGTCTCATCGCCGACATTCGTCACGCGATGGGGAATGCATGCGTTCCAGCTGAAGGAATCTCCTTCCTCCAGCAAGGCGGAATCCTCGCCTTGCTCGGCGAGCATCTTTCCCCGAATGACCATATGAACCTCTTCCCCCTTATGGGCATGGGGAGTCTCGCCGGTCGAAGCGCCCGGAGGAAATTCGACGAGCCTGAGCTTCAACGTTTTCGAGGAGCAGAGGTGTTCGACCTTCAGGCTCTCGCTCCCGCTTGTTGTCGTCTTGCGCTCCTCCTTCCGGACGATGCTCATCCGCTCGTCTTTTTTCATCAGCAAATAAGTCAGCGGCACCTTCAACGCATTCGCGATATTGTCCAGGGTGGCGATGGATGGCGAGGTTTTATTCGTTTCTACCTGGCTCATGAAGCCTTGGGACAAGCCCGTCTCGGCGCAGATTTGGGCGATTGTGATTTTTTTGCGCTGCCGGATCGTGCGGATTGTGGAGCCGATGTCCATCGTATCCCGCCCCCTCATAATATTTGTAATATGAATGATAATTTGATATTAACAATTTTCATGTTGACAATCCAGTCGTTTTTAGATAAAAATTAGTCATACAAATTATTATTTTCTATTAGTAATATCTACGGTTCGAAATAGAGCAGACAGGAGGCGCATGCATGAGCGCGGCTTACGAATACGAGATTCACCTTCCTTCGAATAGGGAACCCGGTCGGCGGTATCCGGTCATTTTCACCTTGCACGGCAAAGGCTCCAATGAGCGCAATATGATGGGCCTGGTCGCTTCGCTGTCCGACAGCTTCATCCTGATCGGCATCCGGGGGAACCTCCCGCTGGGGGCGGGCTACCAGTATTACGAGCTGAAGAGCCTGGGCAACCCGATTCGGGAGATGTTCGACCGGGCAGTCGCCGATCTGGACGCCTTTATCGAATACGCGACGGCGAAATACCCGATTGACGCAAGCAGACGTTATCTGCTGGGCTTCAGCCAAGGGGCCATCCTCTCCATGACGCTGGCGCTTACGATGGGCGATCGACTTAAAGGAATCGCGGCGCTGAACGGCTATGTGCCGGAATTCGTCAAAACCGAATATCCGCTGCGCGATATCGGCCAAGTTAAGGTATGGGTCTCCCACGGACAGTTCGATTCCATCTTCCCACTGCGGATCGGGGAGGAGACTGCGGCGTATTTCCGCCCGCTGATCCCGGAAATGACCTTCCGGACCTATCCGACGGATCACGGCGTATCGGAACGCAATCAGGAAGAGTTACAACAATGGCTTAAGGAGTGTGAACAACTATGATGCCCGCTTATTTTATTTCCCACGGAGCTCCCTCGCTTGTTCTGGATGAGCATGAATACACGACATTTCTAAAGAGCTTCGCCGACAGCCAGCCGAAGCCGAAAGCCATTGCCTTGTTCTCCGCTCACTGGGAAAGCAGGACGCAGACGATCAGTCAGGTTCCCGACGCTTATGAGACCATCTACGATTTCGGCGGATTCCAGGACGAGCTGTATCAGATGAAGTATCCGGCGCACGGCGATAAGGAGCTGAGCGACGAGATCGGACGGCTGTTCAAGTCGCACGGCATCGACAGCGCGGTAAATGTAGAGAGAGGGCTGGACCACGGAGCTTGGGCGATTCTGAAGCTGATGTACCCCGATGCGGACATTCCCGTCGTTTCGTTATCCGTGAACCGTTATCTGTCGAACGAGGAGCAGTATCAGATCGGTCAAGCGCTGGCGGAGCTGCGAGAGAAGGACATTATGATCGTCGGCAGCGGGGGCACCGTCCACAATCTTCGGAGGGTAGACTGGCGCGCCGCGCAAGCGGAGCCCTGGGCCGTTGCGTTCGACCGGTGGCTGGAGGAGAAGCTTCTGGCATGGGATACGGAGGCGCTGTTCCAATATCGCGCGATTGCTCCTCACGCGGTGGAAGCCGTGCCGACGAGCGAGCATTTCATTCCTTTGCTGCTGGCGATGGGAGCCGGCGATCGAACGCGCCAGGCGAAGCTGTTGCACCGCAGCTATCAATATGGCACTCTTAGTTTAAGCTGCTGGCGGTTCGATTAATCGCAGCCATCGACTTTAAAGCGAAAGGGTGCAGCACGACATGGACTTGATGCTTTCGGGAAAATCGGTTTTCGTGGCGGCGGCGAGCAAGGGCTTGGGCAAGGCCGTCGCACTACAATATGCCAGAGAGGGAGCGCGACTGACGATCGCGAGCCGCAGTCTTGAACGCCTGGCGCAGGCCCGCGACGAGATCAAAGCGGAGACCGGCGTCGAGGCCGCGCTCTTGCAGATGGACGCTTCCGCCGGAGAGGACATTCGCAATGCCATCCGTACAGCTGCCGCGGCTTCGGACGGCCTAGATGTGCTGATTACGAATGCGGGCGGGCCGAAGGGCGGGTTTTTCTCCGATATGGCCGACGAGGATTGGTTAGGGGGCTTTGAGCTTAACCTGCTGAGCACGATTCGCATGATTCGCGAAGCCTTGCCGTTCATGAAGACGGCTGGGGAAGGCCGGATCGTCAATCTGACCTCTACGTCCATCAAGCAGCCGATCGACGGGCTCATTTTGTCCAACGTATTCCGCTCGGGCGTGAACGCCTTGACCAAAAGCCTCGCCACGGAGCTGGCCAAGGACGGCATTCTCGTCAACACGGTCGCGCCGGGACGCATCGGAACCGATCGCATCGCCGAGCTGGACGGCAAGAGAGCCTTGGAGCAAGGCCGCGCCGTGGAGGATATTCAGGCGGAAGCGGCAAAGCAAATTCCGTTGGGACGCATGGGCACTCCGGAGGAGTTTGCCCGTCATGTCGTGTTCTACGGCTCGTTCGCCAATACGTACGTGACAGGGCAGTCGCTGCTTGTGGACGGCGGGATGGTTAAGAGCATCTGAGCGCATGAGCTCGGATGGCTTGTCTAATTCTCGATGAGGCTCTGTACTGGCGGGGAAGGCAGCTCCTTGATGCATTCGGGCTCGTCGTTCCGAACGTTGCCGACAATCGGGGATACGGGATAAGCCCGCATGTTCTCGGCGGGATGCGGCCGGAGCATAGACATTAGCCGATCCAGATCGTCATTGTCTCGCCCGAGCCAATCGGCTTCGTCCTCGGGCCGGAGAATGACCGGCATGCGATCATGAATGTCGGCCATCAGGCTGTTCGGCGCGGTCGTGATGATCGTGCAGGTGCTGATTTTCCGCCCGTCGGGCGCTGTCCACGTATCGTACAAGCCCGCCATGGAGAAGAGTGAGCCGTCCTTCAGCGTTATTCTCATAGGCTGCTTGCTCGTTCCGCTTTTTTTCCACTCATAGAACCCGTCTGACGGAATCAAAGCTCTTTTGCGCCGCACAAGAGCTTTGAAGGCGTTTTTCTCCAGCAGCGTTTCCGCGCGGGCGTTAATCATCTTGCTGCCGATCTTATCGTCGGAAGCCCAGGAAGGAACAAGCCCCCATCGCAGCTCCCCGAGCCTGTTCTTCTCGCCATCGTGTATGACGGCCGCCACGTTCTGCATTGGCGCAACGTTATACCGGGGCAGATGGAACCGGCCGCTTGGCGTCTCGATCAAATACCGGAGCATTAATTCCTCCAGAGTCACTGCGATTGTAAATCTTCCGCACATAAGGACGTCCCTCCTTTGCTCCGCTCTATGTATCCTAATTGAAGCATAGCCAAGTCTTTCGTTCAAGCTTAGTTGCGAATGAGTCTGTGGTCCTAAATTAAAAATAGGTCTTATAGTACATTTGTGATATACTAGCGGAAAACAGCGTTGTGTGTTATGCGTGCGGCGAGCAGTCTGAAGTTCCGCAAGCGCATACAGAGTCGTCGGAGGATGTTCATGTTCGAGAATGTACTGCCGCCAATTCAGACTTACGAGGCCAGAGACGGCCGATCTTTGTGCTACCGCCATTACGGAGCCGCCTCCAACAAAATAATCCTTCTGCTCCACGGGATCTCGGAGGATGGACAATGTCTCCATCCGCTGGCGGATGCCATATCCAAGAAAGGGCTGGCGCAGGTCGTCGTCCCGGATTTAAGAGGCTACGGCCTGCATCCTGTGCGCCGGGGAGACGTGGAATACGTTGGGCAGCACGATCATGACATCGAGGATCTGGTTAAATGGCTTCGCGGACGAGACCCGGGAAAATTGGAGCTTATTCTGGCCGGCCATTCCGGCGGGGGAGGAAATGTAATTCGCCTGGCGAGGCATCGGCTGGCTCAAGAGGTGTCCGCCTATCTGCTGCTGGCTCCCTTCGTACATCCCGAGGCTCCGAATAATGCTCCCGCGGAAGCCGCCCCAGGTACGCTCAGGATCGACATGCCGCGGGTCCGGTTGCTCTCTGCGCTGGGCCGGGTGGGACTGCGCTTCTGGCACAATAAGATCGTCCTGCGCAACGAGAAGCCCTCGGCATCCCGTCATGGCCGCGAAACGCTTGAGCTGAGCTACAGGCTGCTGCTGTCAAGAATGCCGAAGGCGGGATACGCGCGCGAGCTGCGGGCGATGACGCAGCCGACGCTTGTGCTGGTAGGCGAGCAGGACGAGGTGTTTCTCCCGGGGCAGTACGCTCCGATGTTCGCCGAGCATAACCGCGCGGAGGTTCGACTGATCCGCAATTGCGGGCATGACGGCATTCTGGTCAACAAAGAAGCCCATCGTTTAGTGGAGCATTGGCTTCGGAAGATGGGATAAGCATAGGAAAATCGCACACCGGCGAAGTCGCCGGTTTTTTTGTTGCGGAATCGGGAGGTCATGCTAGGATAGGGGAGGATACTTATGTGCGGACTGGAGGATCGCCGAAGCGGTTCGACGCGAAGAAAGCGGCGCAAGACCGTATGCTGGCAGGGACTTCGTGAAAAGTGCGCTTAGGCGTGTTGCATGGGTAATTGTGGAAAGCTATACTACTGTTTGAACGTTCATTCAAATTTGGCGCAAGGGTGGACACGAGCGCGGTCAGCAAATTCATTCCATACATGCAGGAGGGGTGCCCGTGACAGAAGTCGACAAGAGAGAACGCATTATCACAGCCGCTTACCGGGTGTTGTCGGAGAAAGGCTACGATAAAGCCTCGACCAAGGAAATCGCGAGTTCGGCCGGGGTGGCGCAGGGGTTGATCAACTATTATTTTCCGAGCAAGGACTTGCTGTTCTCCGAGGTCTTTCGCAGAGAGACGCGTAAATACTGCGAAGCTTTCACTCCTCTCCTTCCGGAAGAACGACAAGAGCCGCTAACGGCCGAGGCTATCGAGAAGCTTCTGGAGGTTCCCAAAAGCAGAGCACTTCAAGAGCCGGAGTGGTTCAGGCTCCGCTATGAGCTGTTCGCGATCGGCTTGCGCAACGAGAGGGCGGCGGACACGCTGAAGGAGACTCTGGATACGAAGCGCAAGTATATGACCGGGAAGATCGCCGCGCTCAGCGGTTTTCCGAAGGAGCAGTCGGAGACGATCGCTTCGATTCTATATGCTGCAATCGAAGGATTGGGCCTGCAGAAGGTGGCGGACCCGGACTTCAAATACGATGAGGCGTACAGCATGCTCTCGGGCATGCTGGGAGCGTATTGCGAGCAAGCGACGAAGCGGAAGCCGGGAGAGGCGGAAATCCAGGCGGGACGGGAGATCGGGCGTGAGTGAAAGGGCCTAATGAGCCGCCCGGAGCAGCGCAAGGCATTGGCAAGAAGATTCTATCGGGAAAGCGGTGAGCTATCATGCATGCGTTATTGGGAAGCTTGGGCAAAGGGCTGGATAAAGCAAGATGGATCGTTGTGGGAGGTTGGTTAATCTGCGCGCTGCTCGGAGGCCTTTCCTTCGGCAAGCTGACGCCTCTGCTAAGCGGCGGGGGCTGGGAGGTTCCCGGCTCGCAGTCTTTGGCGGCGGCGAAGCTGCTCGCGTCGGAATTCGCGGGCCGTTCGGAGAGCTCGCTGACGTTCGTGCTGAAGGACCCGCAGCATGCCGCAGGCACGCCCGAGTATAACGGCAAGCTCAAGCAGATGGTCGAGCGGCTGCGCGGAGAAGAAGGAGTAGCGGGCATATTCAGCCTGCTGGACGCTTCCGAAGGCATCGGAGCCGGATTGGTAGGCAAGGACCCGAATCTGAGCATCGCCTTCGTAGACATGAGCATGAAGCTGGACTTCGCGATCAACGCGGTTCCCGATTATCAGCAGCGCGTCGAAGAGCAGGCGAAATCGCTCGGAGTCGAAGCGTATCTGGTCGGGTCGGCCGCGTTCTGGGGCGAGAGCAGCGTGCAAAGTCAGAAAGGGCTTGTGAAGGCGGAGATGATCGTTTTCCCGCTGATCGTCATTATTCTGCTGCTCGTATTCCGGTCGCTGATGGCGACGATTACGCCGCTGATCGTCACGATCGCTTCCGTGCTCGCAGCGATGGGGATCATCTATCTGGTCGCCAGGGAAGTGGAGCTATCCGTATTCGTGACCAACTCCGCGATGATGCTGGGCCTCGGCGTGGGTATCGATTATTCTCTCTTTATCGTCAGCCGGTTTAAATCCGAACTGGCTGCCGGTAAAGACAAACGCGACGCTCTGACGAAAACGATGCAGACGGCCGGGCATACCGTATTCTTCTCGGCCATTACGGTCGTTGCCGCGCTGTCGGCGCTGTTCACCGTGCCGATTGCTTCGATCAAGGCGATCGCCTTCGGAGGCATAGTAGTCGTGCTTATCGCCGGCTTGGCGAGCTTGACGCTGCTGCCTGCCGTGCTGGTCATTCTGGGCGCCAGAATCAATAAGGGAACCCTTCCGTTCCGGCGTAATCGTTCCGCTTCGGGTGCTAGCGGCTGGCAGAGGTGGACGAAGGCGATCATGCGGCGTCCGGCGCTTTTTCTGCTGCTTACGCTTGCGTTGATGGGAGTCTTCGCCTTCCCGGCGCTCGATATGAAGCTGGATTCTCCCGACATTCGCACGCTGCCGGCAGACACGACGGTCCGCCAAGGCTTGACGGCGATGGAGGAATCGTTCGGCGCGGGCGCGGCGAATCGGATCAGCATCGTGCTGCGTAGCGAGCAGGGAAATCTGGCCTCGGCCGATGCTATGGCGAAGCTTGCGATGCTGCACGAGGAGCTCGGCAAGCAAGAGCATATTACGCAGGTCAGCTCGGTCGCCTCCTTCTTTCCGGGAATGGAGCCCGCGGCTGTCTCCGCCGTCTTGAGCGGGGCGGCAGGCGAATTGCCGGCAGATGCGAGCTATATGGTGAACCGTTACCTGAGCGAAGACCGTCATACGGGCGTAGTGGAGGTCGAGGTCAACAAGGAAGGGTCGAACGAAATCGGCAACGAGGTCGTCAAGCATCTTCGCGATCAGGTGCTGCCTTCATTCGATCTGCCCGAAGGCGCAACCTTCCACATCGGAGGAGAAACGATGGCCGGCGTGGAAACGTCCAAGGCCATTACCGACAGCCTGCTGCCGGCGCTGGGAGTCATGCTGGGGCTCATCTTTCTTATTCTGGTGCTCACCTTCCGCAGCCTGCTGCTGCCGCTTAAGGCGATCGTGCTTAATCTGATTTCCGTAGCGGCTACCTACGGCATCCTGGTGTTCGTATTCGCGCTCGGCTACGGCTCGGATATTTTTGCCGTCGAGACTAACGGATACATCATTCACTTCGTGCCGGTGCTGCTGCTGGCTCTGCTATTCGGCTTAAGCACAGATTATGAGGTGTTCCTGGTTAGCCGCGTCAAGGAGGAGTTCGATCAAACCGGGGCGCATGAAGACAGCATTGCGGAAGGAATGGAGAAAACGGGGCCGCTGATCACGGGAGCCGCCGTGCTGATGGTCGCCGTCTTCGCGGGGTTCTCCTTCTCGGGCGTGCTGCCGATCCAGATGCTCGGGTTCGGGATGGGCGTCGCGATAGCGCTGGATTCCACCGTCGTTCGCATGCTGCTCGTTCCCGTATCGATGAAGCTGCTCGGCCGGGCAAGCTGGTGGTTCCCCGGCCGCGGCAAGCGGAATGCCGCAACGGGAATTTCCGCCAAATCCAAGTGATAATTTCCTCCATTGTCCGAATAAATAAAGAGTAGCGTTACATGCAAAAACACCTTCGGCGTCTACAGACAGCCGGAGAGCTTTGCGGAGACGATACAGGCAAGGATAAGCGTGAAGCTTATAAAGTCTGTATCGTTGAATAAGTCACGCCGATCACAAGAGAGGAAGTGGCTGTCGGATGATTATCGCTGCGGTATTGGCGGGGCTTGTCGCGTTGATTCATTTGTATTTTATGTTCATGGAAATGTTCTTATGGACGTCGCCCGGCTTCCGGCAATCTCAAGGCATGACCACAGGCTTCGCGCGGGATACGAAGCCCCTCGCTGCCAGACAGGGGCTGTACAACGGCTTTCTGGCCGCCGGGTTGATCTGGGGCATCGTGCACCCCGACGCGTCCTTCGGGTATCAGATACAGGCGTTCGTGCTTGCCTGTATCCTGATCGCCGCCCTGCATGGAGGATGGACGGCGAGGAAGGGAATATTGTACGTTCAGGGCATTCCGGCTGCTGCCGCATGGATTGCCGTGCTCACCGTCTGGTGAGAGGAAGATTCGTCTACAGCCGAAGACTCCGCACGAGCGCCCGTCCGCTCGTGTCGGGTCTTCTTTTTATCGCGGGTTTTTCGATGGCGGCAAAGGAGCTTGCAGCCGCTTGTAGGCGCGAACAAAGAGGAGTATGATAAATCTGTTATGCGGAGAGCAGGGGCTGCTCGACAGCGGAAGGAGAAGGGCTATGGAAGTCGTTGCGCTTGTACTCGTAGCTATAGTCGCTTTGGAGCATGTGTATATTCTGGTTATGGAAATGTTTCTGTGGACGACTCCGCGCGTTCGCCGAACTTTCGGGACATCGGAGGCGTTTGCGGAGCAAACGAAATCGCTGGCTGCAAACCAGGGCTTGTATAACGGGTTTCTGGCAGCAGGCCTGATCTGGGGACTCTTGCATCCGGATGCTTCGACCGGGCACCAGATTCAGCTCTTTTTCCTGATTTGCGTAGTTGTTGCGGCTTTGTACGGAGGGCTGACGGCCAAGAAATCGATTCTTGCGAGCCAAGGCTTGCCCGCCGCCGTCGCATTGGTCGTGTCGGTCATCGCTTGGTGAATGGGTTCATCCTATGAAAATGAAGTCCTGTCCATGCGGCAGGTCTTTTTTTTCTGGCATCTCTGATCCGACCGGGGGAATCGGTCTTCCTCGACGGAGCACAACGACTTCGCGTCTTAGTCCGGAGTGCCGGGATGACAAGCTTCAGATCTCCTTCATCCTCGTGTTGCGGATTCTTCGTTATGAAAAATCGACAGCGCCCGCGAGACGGGAGTGTAGTATAATTCGAAGAGAGCAATTACGAGAAGCATCATTTTCTAGGGGAGAGGGACGAGGCTTGTTGAAGACGCTGGTCATTGCGGAGAAGCCGGATATGGGCCGCAACATCGCCGCCGTTATCGAACCGAAGGCGCAAAACAAACGCTCCTATCTGGAGGGCGGAAACTATATCATCACCTGGGCGATCGGGCATCTGATCGGGCTGGCCGAGCCGGATTTATACGATGAGAAATACAAGAAGTGGAGATTCGGGGATTTGCCGATCATTCCGGAGGTATTCAAGCTGCTCCCCAACCCGCGGACGCAGGATCAGCTTAAGGTGATCGAAGAGCTCGCGAGCCGAAGCGGAGCGCTGGTTAACGCATGCGACGCAGGGAGGGAGGGGCAGCATATTTTCTCGCTGATCGTCCGCCATCTGGGGCTGCGGCAGCCGGTAAAACGGCTGTGGATCTCCGATCTGACGGCCGAGACGATTCGCAAGGGCTTCGATCAATTGAAGGACAATACGGAATACGACAACCTGACCCAGGCCGCGAGAGTGCGAAGCGAAGCGGATTGGCTGATCGGGATGAACGGCTCCCGCGCCTTTACGACGAAGCATAACGAGCTGCTGTCCGTGGGCCGCGTGCAGACGCCGGTGTTGGCGCTGATCTACGATCGGCAGAAGCAGATCGAGGCGTTCGATTCGTTGAAGTTCTACGATCTGACGGGACAGTTCGAGCAGGCTGGCGGGACGGCTTATAAGGGCATCTGGCAAGGAGAGCGGCTGACCGACCCGGAGAAGGCCCAGGCCATTGCGGACAAGGTCAAGGGGAAGACGGGAGCTGTGGCGAGCTACGAGGTGAAGGATACGAAGGAGTATCCCTATAAGCTGTACGACTTGACCTTGCTGCAGCGGGAGGCGAACGGCAAATTCGGGTTTTCCGCGAAAAAAACCTTGGACGTCGCTCAGGCGCTGTACGAAAAGCATAAGGTCATCTCGTATCCCCGGACGAATTCGAACTATGTGAACGAGCAGAACATTCCCGAGATGCACAAAATCCTGGAGACGATGCGAAGCTCCCCGGATTACGGAACGTTCGTGAACGGAGCGAACAAGAAGCTGGTGCACACGAATAACAAAAACGTTTGCAATCCGGCGAAGGTGGAGGACCACCATGCGATTATGCCGACTATGAAGAAGCCGCAGGGGCTGAGTCCCGATGAGCGCAAGCTGTATGATCTGGTCGCCAAACGCTTTCTATCCCACTTCTATCCGGCAGCGGAGTATAAAGTGCATACGGTGATGACCGAGGTTGAGAAGGAGACCTTCAAGACGACCGTGAAGCAATTGCTTTCTCTGGGCTGGAAGGTCATCTATGCGGGAGATGCGGCTCCGAAGTCGGGAGGCAAGGAGAAAGGCAAGGACAAGGAGGAGGGCGCGACCTCCGCCGAGGACGAGGAGCTGGAGACGGACGCTCCGTTCGAGGTCGATCCGAGCCAGCCGGTTGTCTGTACCGACGTTGAGGTGAAGGAGAAGGAGACGCAGCCTCCGAAGGCCTACACGGAGGGCACGCTGCTGAAAGCGATGGAAAGCGCGGGCAAGCAGATTGAGGACGAAGAGCTGCGCGAGGCGATGAAGGATTCGGGACTCGGCACTCCGGCTACCCGGGCGGCGACGATTGAACGGCTCAAGCAGGTCGGTTACGTGGACATGCAGGGCAAGCGGATCGTCATTACGCCGAAAGGACGAACGGCCATCGAGCTGATTCGCGGGGCGGGCGTCGAGCTGTTGACCTCCCCGGAGATGACGGGACACTGGGAGCGGCGGCTGACGGAGATTTCGCGCGGTCAGGCGTCCGCCGAAGCGTTCATGGGCAACGTGAAGAAGTTCACGTGGTTAATCGTGGACAAGGTTAATCATCAGCGGCCCGCAGCCCGCAACGCGTTCGCGAAGCCCGAGCCGCCGGCCAAGGGGACGAAGGCGAAGAAGGCGGCTGGCGGCGGCAATGCGGTCGGCAGGAGGACGGCGGAGGCCGGAGGGAGCGGAAGAGGCAAAGGCGCGTCTTCGGTCAAGGAGGCCGCGCAGGCTGCCGCCCAGCCGGGTGTTATCGGCCTTTGCCCGCGGCCTGGCTGCGGCGGTCATATTTTTATGGGCCGCAAAGGCTATGGGTGCAGCCACTACAAATCCGGCTGCGGCTTCGTCATCTGGAAGGAAAGCCTGGGCCGCACGCTCACCGATACGATGGTGAAAGCGCTGATCGGAAAGGGCAAAACCGCCAAGCTCAAATTCGGTCAGGACGGCGGGGAGGCGTTCGAAGCGCGGATCGCGCTGAAGGACGAGTCGACGGGGGAACTGATGCTGGAGCGGGTATAGCAGCGATAGAGCCAGAGGGCGTTCGGTCGAGGAAAATGGCCGTATGCCCTCTTTGTCGTCCATCGAGGGCGTCGGGTGCCGCAAGTGCAGGATGCATTCGATTTGCCGGGAAAGCGGAGACAACCTATTATTAGATTAGCGGCTTCATACGAGAAGGAGGCTATTGCCTGTGATTCTGAATGAAAAGATTAAAGCATCGGAGCTGCAGCTGACCGGACTGGACGGGGAAAATCTGGGGCTGGTCTCGCGGGAGGAGGCGCTGAATCTGGCGCGGCAGCTTAAGGCCGATCTGGTCTGCACGTCTCTGTACAGCAGCCCCCCGCCCTGTAAGCTGGTGGCGCGCGGAACGGCGAAGCGGGAAGCCGACAAGGAGAAGCAGGAGGCGCGCAAGCAAGCGCAGCCGCCGAAGCTGAAGGAGATCCGGCTGACTCCGCAGATCGAGGAGCACGACTACGAGACGAAGAGAAGGCAGGCGGAGAAGCTGCTGGCTTCAGGAGATGCCGTGCAGCTCGTCGTGAAAATACAGGGCAAGGAAGGGCAGCGGGCGAAGAGCTTGCTGGAGCAATTGTTGAAGGATCTGGCGGAAGCGGGGAAACAAGAGACCGGCATTCAGCTTAGCGGCAAACAAGCAGCCGTCCGGGTCAACCCGCTATAGGGGAAGACTCGGACGGCTGCTTGGTCGAGTGGGGAAGCTTATGCCTTAAGCGCGACGGCGATCTGCGCCGCCACCTTGGCATTATGGTAAACGAGAGCGATATTCGTCTCCAGGCTCCGTCCTTCGGTCAGCTCTTTAATGCGGGCGAGCAGGAACGGAGTCACTTTTTTGCCTGTAATATTCTGCTCCTTGGCCTCCGACAGCGCCTGTTGGATGACCTTCTCAATCTCGTGCTGCTGAAGGGCGGATTCCTCGGGTACGGGATTGGCGATGATCGCGCCGCCGCTTAGGCCAAGCTCCCATTTCTTCCTCAGAACGTCGGCCACCTGGGCGGGCTCGTCGAGGCGGAAGTCTACGCCGTAGCCGCTCTCTCTCGCATAGAAGGACGGAAACTCGTCCGTCTTGTAGCCCACGACGGGAACGCCGTGCGTCTCCAGAAATTCAAGCGTGCGTCCGATATCGAGAATCGATTTGGCTCCTGCGCACACCACGGCCACGTTCGTCTGGGCAAGCTCCGTCAAATCCGCAGAGATGTCCATCGTCGTCTCGCCTTCGCGGTGTACGCCGCCGATGCCGCCTGTCGCGAACACTTCGATGCCGGCGAGCGCCGCGCCGATCATCGTGGCGGAAACCGTCGTCGCGCCGATCTTGCCGGAGGACAGAATATAAGGGAAGTCGCGGCGGCTGACCTTCTCGACTTGCGGGGTGTTCGCGAAGGCTTCCAGCTCTTGTTCGTTCAAGCCGATCTTGATGCGTCCGTCCAGGATGCCGATTGTGGCCGGAACGGCGCCTTGCTCGCGAATAATGCGTTCCACCGTGCGGGCCATCTCGATGTTCTGGGGATAGGGCATTCCGTGCGAAATAATCGTCGTCTCCAGGGCGACAATCGGCTTGTTGCTCGCGAGCGCCTCGCGGACTTCTTCGGTATAGGTGAGATATTGGCTTGCGGACGGGTTCGGATTCATGTCGATCAGCTCTCCTTAAGGGTTAGTTGGAGCGTATGCTCGTTTAATTGCGCCGATACGGACTCGGCGGTTTGCAGCGTCAAGTGGGAGGCTGCTAAGCCAAGGCGGCAGGCTTCCTTGTAAGAATGATTGTGCAGAATGCCGTAAGCGACACCGGCCACGAACGCGTCTCCCGCTCCCGTTACTTCAACGACCTTCGTCGGAATCGGGGAAAATAACGAGGGGCCGTCTTCGTCTGCGGTCTCGGAGTAATAGACGCCTTGCTCGCCCGCCGTAATGAAGACATGCGTTACGCCGCGTTCGTGAATGGCGCGAGCAAGCTTGGCGTAATCCGGCTTGTCTGCGGCGGAGCCGTCGGCCAGCTGAACCGCTTCCTCCAGATTGGGGAAGATGGCGGTCACCCCCTGCAGATCGGCGGGCAGCTTCTTCGCCTTTTCCGAGGAGACCGGGTCGATGAACAGCGTCAACGAGCTTTCGCGGCAGCGCCCGATCAGCTCGCTTAACGTGTCGGCAGGCAGATTGGTATCCGCGATCACAAGCTTAGAGGCGGCGATATGAGGCCACTTCTCACGGAGCAGCTGCGGAGAGAAACGCTCGTAGACATCCATGTCGGCATAAGCCACGAACATCTCTCCGTCGACATCGAGCAGAGCGGTGTAGGTTCCCGTTTTCTCTCCCGGGAGAGTTAGCGCAAGTCCGGTGTTCACGCCGGCCTTGGCCGTTTCCTTCAGCACCCATTGCCCGGCCTGGTCGTCTCCGACAACGGTCATCAGGGAAACGGAACAGCCGAGATGCGCGAGGTTCTCCGCGATATTGCGCGAGACGCCCCCGCAGGATTCCTTCACGTTGGCGGGATTGGAGGAGCCCGGGCGAATGCGCTGCTTCGCGGTTGCCTTGCTGTCCAGATTGGCTCCGCCGATACAGAGCGCCGTATTGTCTTCCGCCGTCACATAGGCTCTTCCTCTGATAATGCCGCGCTTGGTTAGGGATGCGATATAGCCTGCGACGGCGGATCTTGAGATGCCGATGTCGGCGGCGATCTCGTTCTGGGAGATGAAGGGGTTGTGGCGGATCAGCTCCAATATTTGCCGCTCGCGGTCCATCATCCGATCCTCCTTGATTAAATATGACTTAACTGATTTCATCATAATCGATGTTCAGACAAAAGTCCACAATACAAACATTTGTTTATTGAAAGATGAGGTGCTACAGGATGAGCGTTATTATTCCGCAGTCAATCGCAAGCGAGGTGCGCGCAAACGCGCGCTTGAATCAGGGCGTTCTTACGCCGGGCCTGCTGGCTTACCTATATGAAGCGAAGTTATTTAAGCTGTTCGTGCCCGAGCAGTTGAACGGCTTGATGCTTCCGCTGCCGGATGCGCTGCGCGTGTTCGAGCAAGCGTCCCGAATTGACGGGAGCTTCGGCTGGCTGGTGACCATCGGCTCGGGCGGCGGCTTCTTCTCGGCCGCTTTGCCTCCGGCTCAGGCCCGCGAGCTGTTCTCCGGCGCGAATGCGGTCGTCGCGGGAAGCGGACACGCGAATGGGCTTGCACGTCCCGTTGAGGGCGGCTACCTCGTGGATGGTGAATGGCCATACTGCAGCGGATCGACTTATGCAAGTCTCTACACAGCCAATTGCCGCATTGAAGGTATGAAGGACGACATTCGTTCATTCGCGTTTCTTCCCGATCAGGTAGAGGTGATCCCCGATTGGAACTCGTTCGGCTTGCGAGGCACGGAAAGCCATTCGATCGCAGTCAAGGGGGCGTTCGTGCCTGCCGAGCGTACGTTCAGTATTATGAGCGAGCCGCATTACGACGATGCAATCTTCCGCTATCCGTTCCTGCCGTTTGCCCAGACCTCGTTCGCGGCGGTGTGCTTGGGCATTTGCCGGCATTTTCTCGAAGAGGCGCGCGCCTTCATCGAGTCGAGGCGCGAGGTATGGGAGACGGCACGGCTCGGGCGTTATGCGAATGCGGACAGGGTTGTTGCCGGGCAGACGGCCGGACTGGAGACCGACGGGAGGAATTTCTACGAGGCTGTGGAGCGGACGTGGGCTGCGTTCGAGGACAGGGGGCGGATGTCGGATGCGGAACAGGCCGAGGTCGGGGAGGCTTGTCAGAGGCTGGCCAGCCACACATTAGAATATGCGAATATTGTTTTCCGATTGCTGGGTATGGCAGTGCTTATGGAGGATCATCCGATCAACCGGATTTGGCGGGATTTGCACACGGTTGCCCAGCATTCGGTGCTCGTGCCGGCGTCGGCGGACGAGAGCTGAAAGAGGGGGAGCGGTCCTGCCGGAAAAAGGCGCGAGCCCAGACAGAGGGAGTGAAGAAACAGGCGTAGAGGAAAAGGTTTTCCGCTGCGAATGTAGTATAATAACAGTAACCATACGCAAGTACCCCGATCGGGAGTGAACCGTCCTGCATTTTCCCTAATCAAGGAGAGTCGAGTCATGAACGAGAAGAAGCTCCCGATCGGTCAAACCCCAATCCGATGTTACCAGTATATCGGAATCCCTCTTTCCATTATGACCTCCGAGAAACAAAGCTGGGCGTGGGTCCATAGCAACTTTATCCAGTTGCATGCGGCTGACAACCTCAAGGTGCACGTCAATTTGCCTATTCTATTTACATCAGGAAACATTTTTCTGGATATGGATTATTGCCCGTGGCTGTACCGCGAAAGAATAGGCTTCGATGTTTTCGTCCGCTTCGAGATCGGCGTCGTGCCGTTTCTGATCGATTCTCTCGACAAAGATATTTATGTGTGTCTGATCGTGGATGAATTTTATTTGCCCCATACGGTGCATTATCTGCAAACGGAATTTTTCCATGAGATGCTGGTTACCGGATACGACTACGATCGCAAATGCTTTCATACGCTCGGCTACAACAAACAAGGGCAATTCGCTCCGGCCGAGGTGACGTTCGCCTCAATGCAGCAAGCCTTTCAGGAAGTGGCCCACAAGCCGGGCAAGCAGCTGTGGCAGTCCAGCGTCTGCCGATTCCGGATTGAGCGGACGCGGGGGTATGAGTTCGATCTGGAGTTCGTTATCGATTCGTTGAAGGATTACGTCGCATCGGACAACCGGTGCAGCAGCAAGCGAATGTACAGCAATCCGGTCGGCACGAAGTACGGGATGGCGGTATACGATAAAATTGTGGAGCATCTCAGCCTGATGCAGCAGGGGGAGCTGCGCATGGATATCCGGCCGCTGCATCTGATCTGGGAGCATAAGAAGTGTATGACGGCCCGACTGCGCTACATGAGCGAAGAGATCGGCATTGAAGGATTGGAGCCGATGCGCGAGCCTTGCGACAAGATCGAGAAGCTGGCCTTCTCCGCCAGAAACGAGATGATGCGGGGCTGGATGAAGGGCGACAAAAGCGGTATACCGTCTATTCTTAAGACGATTGAGGAGCTGAGGCTGCAAGAGCGGCCGATCGTCGAGCAACTGATTGAGAAGCTGGAAGCCTCGGATGCCGTAAGGCTGGTCTAGACGAGGAGAAGGAGGAGGCCGCCTCCTTCCCGCGATCGACACAGGGGACCGAGGGGCCGTGAATACCGCTACAGCTTCTCGACATCGACTCTCGTGGAGAAGAAGGTCGCCCCCTTGCCCATATCGGACAGCCGCTGCGGCGTGAGCGTATTAACGGCTTGCAACCCTTCGTTCCCGTGCTCCCACCATAAGCCCTGTGTGACCAGGACGCCCGGGAGCACGTTGTCCGCAACCCTGACGGCGATTCGGACGTCGCCTCTCTCGTTCCACAGCCGCACGCAATCGCCGTCCTGGATGCCCCGGGCGGCGGCATCGGCCGAATTCATGTCTGCCTTAGGCTGCTTCTCCAGCTTCTTCATTCGCGGCTGATTGGCGAACGTGGAGTTCAGGAAGCTGTGGTTGGGTCCGGTGACGAGCAGGAACGGCAGCCCTTCCGGCTCCTTGATCGGCTCGTATTCCGGCACGGGAGGCAATTGCGCTTGAAGCATCGCCTCGGAATAGAGCTCGATTTTGCCGGAAGGCGTCGGGATGCGGCCTGGAATCATCGAAGGGCTGTCCAGCTTCATTTTCGCCCAGCCGTCTCTCCGAAGCTCCTCGTAGGTCAAGCCGTCAAGGAACGGGCTGCGATAGTCGAGGGCTTCCCGAATCAATTGCTCCTCGGTTAAGTCGAACGTCTCCGGCTCGAACCCCATGCGCAAGCCAAGCTCCTTGAACAGCGTAAAGTTGGATTTGCACTCCCCCATTGTATCGATGATCGGTTCATGCAGCTGCAAATATAAATGCCAATAAGAGGAGAACAGATCCAGGTTCTCGAAGTGGCTCGTCGCGGGCAGCACGATGTCGGCGTAAAGGCACGTATCGGTGAGGAACAGGTCGTGGACGACGGTGAAGAGGTCGTCTCGCATCAGCCCTTGCCGAACCTGATTCTGATCGGGGGCGACGACCGCCGGATTGCTGTTGTAGACGAACAGAACGTCGACCGGCGGATCGGCTTGCAGCAACGCCTCGCCCAGCCGGTTCATGTTAATGCTGCGGACATTCGGATCGGGAAGCAGATCGGGGCGCTCCAGCTTGTCCGCGTTGACGGACGAATAATAGCCGTTGCCCTTGATCGCGCCCCCGCCCGGTATGCCCCACTGGCCCGTCAGAGCGGGCAAGCAGGCGATCGCCCGAACGGCCATGCCTCCATTGTCGTGGTGCTGGAGGCCGTTGCCGATGCGGATGAAGGAGGGCGAGGCTTCGCCGTATTCGCGGGCAAGCCTGACGATCGTCGCTGCGGGAATTCCGGTAATGTCGGCGACCCGCTCCGGCGGGTAGAGCTCAGCCTGCGCGGCGAGCTCGTCATACCCTTTCGTATGCTCGGCGATAAATCGCTCATCCGTCAGCTTCTCCCGAATAAGCACGTGCATCAAGCCCAGAGCCAGCGCGGCATCCGTGCCAGGCAGAATCGGGATGAATTCGTCCGCCCAAGCCGACGTTCGGTTGCGGTGCACGTCGATATGGACGATTTTGGCTCCGTTCTTGCGGGCTTGGGTCAGGTACATCACTTGATGCATGTTGGTCGATACGAGGTTGCAGCCCCATACCAGGGCATATTGGGTATGGACGGTTGTCTCCGGATCCGTGCCGGCGGAAGCGCCCATCGTATATTTATAGCCCGCCGAGCCGGCTCCGTTGCAGATCGTTCTCTCGAGCTGGCTGGCGCCGAGCCGATGAAAGAACCTCCGATCCATGCCTTCGGCGTTCAGAATTCCCATATTTCCATAGAAGCTGTATGGAAGAATCGATTCCGCTCCTTTGTCGGCAATCGCGCGCTTCATGCGGCCGACGATTTCTTCATAGGCCTCTTCCCAACTGATGCGCTCGAACTTCTGCGAGCCTTTCGGCCCGATTCGGCGAAGAGGATGGAGCAGCCGATCGGGATGATAGACCCTTTCGTGCAGGTGCCTGACTTTATTGCAGATCGCGCCTTGGGTGACCGGGTGGTCCGGATTCCCGTCCACGGACACGATGACGCCTTGATCTATTTTCACGTTCAAGCTGCAGGTATCGGGACAATCGAAAGGACAGACTGAACGAACGGTGATGCTTTCGGGTACGGACATGCTTTGCTCACGCTCCATTCTTTAAGACAGTATACCGTAAAAGCCCTTCGGCAGATACTTTCGCAGCGGCATACAACAAGAGAGCAAATCCGCTCCATTCTTTGGTTAAACGTATAAAAACCTGAAATTCGGGCAAGCTAAATGACGGAAAAGGGGACGGAAACTGCAAGGGGCTAGATTTAGTTTGCTTTTTGCCCGGGAACCTGATATAGTTAGAGCCATCGAAATCGTGACCTGAATTCACAAAATGGAAAGGGTTATCATTTTGAAGTTAACCCTATTCTTTTTGTGAATTTTTTATTCGTATGAATAAAAAAGTTCATGAGGCAACAGCATTTGGAGGTGAAAAACATGCAAGAAGGTACAGTAAAATGGTTCAACGCTGATAAAGGCTTCGGTTTCATCGAAGTTGAAGGCGGAAACGACGTATTCGTGCACTTCAGCGCGATCACGGGCGAAGGCTTCAAAACGTTGGACGAAGGTCAACGCGTTCAATTCAACGTAGTACAAGGCAACCGCGGACCGCAAGCGGAAAACGTGGTTAAACTGTAAGCTATGCAACAAGACAGGGCTGTCTCGCAAGGTCTGCAAAGACCGGGGAGACAGCCCTGTTTTTTGTGTAACGATCGGAAAGCATAAGGTAGCGACATCCCAATCCTCATCCTAACGTTACGATACAAAACGCGTGCCGCCGTTCTCAAAGACGGCGGCACGCGTGTTTACTTCTCGAAGCCTGCTTGCTGCGGCAAAAGGGGGTTAGCTCTTGCGCGCGATCGAGAATACGACCCGCTTGTCGGCGGTATCGATCATGATATTCACGGTGTCCTCGCCGATAAGAACCTGCTTGGAGGACACCTTCGTTCCCGCTTCCACATGCGTGCATACCTCGTCGAACCATTTGCGGAACGTTGCAGCTTGATAGCCGAACAGATAGTTGGCGAACGTCTCCACCGCTTCCCGGTTGCGGGCCAGCGTGCCTTCGTGGAGATTGATCGTAATGCCGTAGGTATTGTATTGGGGATCGAGCCAGAGCGCCGTTTCTTCCTGGGCCTTGACGCTGCCGGCGGAGGAGGCCAGGACGGCGTCCTTCTCCTTCTGATCCTTGAACAGCCGCAGGCGGGTATCCAGCAGATCCTGGTTCGAGCCGCGCAGCGCTCCCGCTTGCTTCAGAACGTCATACGCGTCCCGCATCCGGCGATCGGGAAAAACCACGACTCGGGTGCCGCCGCCGCTTGTTGGAACCGCCAGCTGCAGCTCGTTCTCTTCGGCGGCTCGCACGGCAATTCGCTTAGTCTTGTCGGTCAAGCGCTGAAGCAGCACGAGCGACTGCGCTCTCGTCACCTTGTCTCCGACGCCGAAATAGCCGTTCGGATAGCCTTGCATGATGCCCTTGACGAGCGCTTCGGCGATAAATTTCTGCTCTCGATCCGTCGCGCTCATCAGATCTCCATAGGCCCGGGCCAGTGTCTGGCTGAATTGGGAATCCTCCAGAAATTCCGTTTCCTGCAGCGTGTAGTAGAGCACTTCGGCTACGTTCTCCCGCGTCATATCGGCCTGGAAGTCGCTGTAGCGGCTCTTGTTCAGAAAGTGAAGATCGCTCGCGACATCGATATAAGGCTTGGCCCAGTACCCGACGGTGGCCGCCTTGAAGGTGTAATAGCGGTAATCCTGCTTGAGAATCGTTTGGTTCTCCGGGCTTAGGCTCTGAAGGAAGGCGGGGCTCCAGCTGCGTTCCCCGTTCTGATGAAGAGTCGTGTAGGATAGGATGAGCATCTTGATGAATTGATCCACCTTGACCGGCTCGTCCGGACGAAAGCTGCCATTCGGATAACCGTCCAGAATGCCTCTGGCGACCATTTCTTTAATCGTGGGTTCCGCCCAGTGTCCTTTAATGTCCTTGAAGGGCGAGTCTTTCGACTCTTGCGCGTAGGCGGCGCTTCCCGTGCTAAGCAGCGCCAGGATAATGACGAACAATGACAAGCGACGCATGAAGATCCTCCCGTAACTGAATTGCCGGAATTGATCGGCTTAATAAGCTAAACATAATCGGAAGCGGGTTGGGAACCGCCGCGGAGCCTAATGTGACAAGCTTCGGTTGCGGTCTTAAGATGTGTTTTCGATAGGTCTCCGGGTGTGATTTCGGGCCGAAGCCTCTATGATTTGCGCCTTCAAAAACCGATATAAGAATTAAGAACCACGTATTGGGGGTGCTTGAGATGACCAAGCCGATAATCTACGTATTTACGGGAGCGAGCGGAGCGGGGCGCAAAACCTTGGCCCGAAAGGCTTCCCATCTGATGGGATGGGCCCGCGTGCCTTCCTGTACGACGCGATTGCCGAGAATTCCGCATCAGCCCGACGGAGATTACCGTTACCTTGCGCTTGAACAATTCACAGACTGGGAAAACGAAGGCAGATTCGTGCAGACGGCGCTCATCGACGGAAACAAATACGGGATTTTGCGCGAGGATCTGGAGCAGGCTTTGAACGGGGAGAAGGATGTCTGTGTTGTGCTCAACCGGGAGGGCGCCGAGGCTCTTAAGCGTCTGTATGGAGACAGGGCGGTGCGCATCTTTATTTATACGGACAAACGAACGGTACAAGAAAGGCTGGAAAGCAAGGGCTTCGGGTACGAGGTTATCGAAAGCTACTTGAACCGCTACTCCGATGAAGTGACTTACCGCAAAGCGTGCGAGCATGTATTCGAAAACGTGGATGTCGATAAAACGGCGGCTCATATTCGGGAGACGTTGTCCAGGAGATAGAAGGGGCCGCCCAGAGCTTGTCCTGCGTCCGGGCAGGAGTAGGTCTGGCACGCGCGGGATGTCTCCGCGAAGCGATAGCAGAGTCTTGTCACGGCGCATGCGGCCTTAGCGGCCAGGCGCCGTTTTTTGTCGCGGCCGCTATGCAGGGTTGAATGCCTGATTGCTTCCTTAAGAGAGTCCCGTTGGTTAGTTAAAGGTTGCGTAAAAAAGCACAAATGAGACGGGACGAACTTGACGGGAAGGAGTATAATAAGGGGGCTGAAAGGAAAGGGTGGGAAATTTTGCTTGCTAACATCAAGAAGATATCGCCGCTGAATGCGGTAGTGTGGACTCAATTTCTAAGCGCTTTTGCGGACAACTTGAATTTCTTTCTGATTGTGGGTCTGGTCAAGCGGGAGGGTGCGTCGGACCCCGATGGAATGGTTACCTATATTCAAATGGCGTTTCTATTCGCTTATGTCATTCTTGCCCCTCTTGTCGGCGCGTTCGCTGACAAGCAGGCGAAGTCGAACGTCCTGCTGCTCGGCAACATACTTAAGGCGACCGGCATTCTGCTGCTGCTGGTGGGCGTGCCTCCGGCGTTATGTTACTTCTTCGTCGGCGTCGGCGCGGTGATCTATTCTCCCGGCAAATACGGCATTCTGTCCGAGTTGACCAAAACCGAAGGGGAGCTTCTGAGGGCAAACGCGCAGGTGGAAGGGTCGACGATTCTCGCGATCTTGCTCGGTACGGTCGCCGGCGGATTTCTGGCGGCGCGTTCGGACCTGCCGGCGATCCTCGTCTGCTTGTTTATTTACTTGCTGTCGCTTGCCATGACCTTCCTTGTCCCCGCCAGAGCGGGAAATCCGAACATTCGCTACGGCGCGGCGTCGGGACAGTTCTTCCAGGATACGATCAAGCTGTTCCGCAACCGCAGAAGCCGCTTCTCGCTGATCGGCACGGGGGCTTTCTGGCTGACGGCCTCGGTCCTTCGCATTGCGCTGATTGCGTGGCTACCTCTGAACCTGGGAATCGAGGATACCGATCAGCAATCGATGATCATCGGCGTTACGGCGCTGGGCGTCGTAGCCAGCGCGTGGCTTACGCCGAAGCTTGTGCCCGAAGGCCGGCTGTACAGGGGATTCTTCTACGGAATTGCGATGGTTGCGGCAGTCATGACGGCGAACTTCACGAACGAGCTGTGGCTGACGGTCACTCTGCTGTTTATTACGGGGGTAATGGGGGGCATATTCCTCATCCCGCTTAATACGATGCTCCAGGAGGAAGGCAAATCCGTCATCGGGTCGGGCAGGACAATCGCCGTGCAGAACTTCGTGGAGAATGCGCTGACGGTACTCGGTCTGTTCCTGTACTTGACGCTGAGGAAGATGGAGGTTCCCGTCAACTATTCGGTTGTCGGCATCGGCGCCGTCCTGACGCTGTTCTTTATCTATCTGGCCTTCCAGTTCCGAGGAATCCGGGAGACCTATTCGCGCAAAGAGATGACGTGAACGAGCTGGGAGTCTGCGGCAACCTTGATGACGGCGTGACCGGCATCGTATTCCGCGGTTCCCGATCCGATCTCCGCCGTCGGCTCCGAACCGAGCAGATAGAACAAATCGTCGGCCAATGTGCGGACGCATACCTTGCGTTCGTCCGAGGACAGCTCATCCCAATCGGAGGCTTCCATCTCGAACGCCTCGTAGAATTGCGGAACGGTCATAATTGCACGGGACAGGTCGTCTAGAATATGATCATAGGATCGGGTATACGATATGGCCATGGGGCAACTCCTTTAAAGTTTTGTTCCATTATACGCGACAGCGAAATCTTTAGCCAACCTTTAGGGGTTCTTCCTTCATGTTGGGCTTTAACACTGAGTTAACATTTTGTATAATAGATAAGGTTCTGGGGGGTGAATCGCAGTGAAATCGTCAAGGCTGGGCGTTTGGTTATCCAAGCCTTTCGTCTTTTTCTCCCTGATCATGGTGCTGAAGATTCTTCTCGCCCGGCTTGTTATCTTCGATACGGCCTCGGCATGGCTTCAGCTCGCGACGGGAATTGCATCGGTTTGGGTACTGTTCTGCCTGATTGAATGGCTTGCGCCGAGAAGAAAGCTGGGCGTGTATCTGGCCGTTAATTTATTCGTAACGTCGATCTTTTTCGCCGTTATTATGTATTACAAATATTTTGGCGTGATCGTGACCTATCATGCGTTGCAGCAAGTGAACCAAGTGACGGAGGTCAGAGGAAGCGTCTTTTCTCTGCTGCATCCGTATTTCCTGTTTATCTATACGGATATCGTCGTGTTCCTGCTGCTCTATATGAGCAAAAGGTTCAGAAGCTGGGGCAGGTCGCTTGCCAGAAGAGAGTCCAATGTCTTGATCTCATCTGTCTTCGTCGTATCGCTGCTTGGGAGCACGGCGACGATCTGGACGCACAGCGACAGCATCAACGAATTGAAGCAAGCCGAGAATATGGGCATTCTCAATTACGAGGCTTACGCCGTCATCTCCAGCGCGACGCAGGAGGTTGCGGATCCTTCGCTTGTCACCGAAGAAGCCATCGCCAAGCTGAAGGGTACGGAGGATCAGCCGGCGGTTCCGCTCTACTGGGGAAAAGCGCAAGGCAAAAATCTGATCGTCCTGCAGCTGGAGGCGGCTCAGAACTTCCTGATCGGCCGTACGATCGACGGGAAAGAAATTACGCCGAATATGAATAAGCTGGCGAAGGAGCATTTCTACTTCCCGCATTTTTATCAGCAAGTGGGTCAGGGCAATACTTCGGATGCGGAATTCGTAGTCAATACGTCGTTCTATATCCCTCAATACGGCGCCGCAGCTCAAGATTACGGCGGTCTGGCTTTGCCCAGCATGCCGAAGGTGTTGAAGGAGCAAGGGTATCAAACGGCTACGTTCCATACGAATAATGTGCAGTTCTGGAATCGCAAGGAGCTGTATAAGGCGCTGGGCTTTGAGAAGTATTACGATTCAGAGTTTTTCGGCGATGAAGACCTCGTATTCTTCGGCTCGTCCGACGAAGTTCTGTACGATAAGACTGCCGATGAATTGCTGAAGATGAGTCGTGAGGGCAAGCCTTTCTATGCGCAAGTCATCTCGATGTCGTCCCATCATCCGTTCAACATTCCGGAGAGCAAGGTTCGCCTGGAGCTTCCGGACAGATTCTCCGATACGCTTGTGGGCGATTACATTCAGGCGCAGAATTACACGGATTACGCTCTCGGATTGTTTATCGACAAGCTTAAGAAGGAAGGCTTGTGGGATAATACGATGCTGGTCATCTATGGCGATCACCTCGGCCTGCCGATCTATTCGCTGACCGAGCATGAGAAGGGCCTGATGAAGGATATTTACGGAAGAGACTATAAATTTACAGAAATGCTCAATATTCCGTTAATGATCATCGCTCCGGGAGTGACAGAGCCGCAGGTGCTGCCGCAAACGGGAGGCCAGATAGACATTTTTCCGACGCTTGCCAACCTGCTCGGCATATCGCTTAAAGGCCACATTTACTTCGGGCAGGACATTCTGAACAGCAAGGACAATTTGCTGCCGCAAAGGTACTATTTGCCGTCGGGCTCCTTCGTGAACGGCAAAGGCATTTTCGTGCCCGGCTTGAGCTTCAAGGACGGCGCGAACTATCCTTTCGACGGGGGGCAGCCGACGGAGGCAGACTCGACGGAAGAAGAATATAATCGAGCGCTGGAGCTTCTCCGGCTTTCGGACAGCTATGTGAGCCATTTGCCGACGCATGACTGACGGGCAGTGATTCATAGCAAGATAGGGGGGTCACAATGGTTAAGCTTAAAGAGATCGATTGGAAAAAATATTCGCCCTTGCTGCTGATGCTCGTGTTTCCAGTGCTCGGGTGGATGTACGCGATGACGAACAACATTGAAAATCAGGAAGTGTACAGCCTGCTTACGTCTGTCGACGAGGCGATTCCGTTTATCAAGTATTTCGCCTTGCCGTACTCGATCTGGATTTTCTATATTTACGTCTGCTTGTTTTACTTCTTCAAGAAGGATATTAACGTTTATTATCGGTCCTTGATGACTTATGTTGTGTGCGCGTTGCTTTGCTATCTCATCTACTCGGTTTTTCAAACGACGGTAGCGCGGCCGCCGGTGGTAGGGGACGATCCGTTTAGTTTTCTGATGCGGTATATTTATAATCGCGATCAGCCGTTTAATTGCTTCCCGAGCATTCATTGCTTCTCCAGCTATATGGTCATGAGAGCGATCTGGACGAGTTCCTTCCGGAACAAATGGAATGTTTCGTTGATTACGGGAATGTCCTCCTTAATTATTCTGTCCACGTTGTTCGTAAAACAACACGTCATCGTCGATGCGCTGGCGGGGATTTTGCTGGTTGAAGTCGTAACGGCAGTCATTATCGTGTTCGAGCGCAAGCTGCGCGTATCGAGAGAGCGTCAGAAGAGCACCTTCGGGGCTTGATTTGTTGCAAAGCGAGATTAATGAAAAAAATGGTGGGCGGGATTATCCACGCCTCACCATTTTTTATTTATTTTAAGACGAATAGACACATCCGTTTGTAATATTCTTTGATCTGTTCTGCCGTATAGCCCTTCTCCTGCTTGATATGAAAATAACCGTGAGGGGACAGGGAGCATATAATCGCATGGGCCGCGATATCGGGATCAAGCTCGGAGTTTTCCAGTTCTTCGGCAACCTCGGATAACAACTCGGACATCTTGCTCATTGAATAGCGGTACATCGGAGAGTGAAAGAAATTTCCCCGGTCTTCCTTGCAATTCATCTTTGCCTCGGTTTCCATCAGCAGATCCGCCTTCTCCTCAATCGCATCGATCCAGAAATTGACGATGCCCGCGAGGCGAATCAAAGCGGGCTCATGGCGATGGCGCTCAAGATAAGCGTCCATCTCGCCGATAAGATGGTTTCCGTATTCGTGCAGCATATCCAAACACAAATCGCCTTTATGCGCGTACTTGCGATAGAGGGTCGCCTGACCGATCCCCGCCGTCTTGGCAATCTGATGCATACTTACCGGATTAACGCCATATTCGTCAAAGAGCTCATGGGCGGTCTGGAGGATGAGCTGGCGATTCTCGCCGGCGTCTCTGCGTTCACGACGTATGGCCAAAGGATGCCACCTCGCTTTGCTAAAAATGAATTTCCACGATTGACATCCGGACAATTGTCCGGTAACATCGAGATTAAACGGACAATTGTCCGTTTGATGCACGAGTTATCCATCGCAGCGTCCAGATGACTCTATTGTACCGCTAGCCGGAACGACGGTCAATGGAGGAAAGAGATTGCGCGAGGGTACTCACTTATCTGGATTAGGAGGCTGTATCATGAGTTCTCAATCAACGCCGGGAGCGGCGGAAGGCTCAATCTCAATGCGAAGCATTATCGGGCCTTTGGTAGCTATCATTATCGGCATTTTTATGGTCATTCTCGACGGTACTGCGGTTAATGTCGCGTTGCCCAAGCTTCAGGAAGAATTTAATCTGCCGAATCTGTCTCTGGTGCAATGGACGGTTATCGGATATGCGCTCGCCCAGGCGGCGGTTATTCCGCTGGCCGGATGGCTGTCGGATCGCTACGGAGCCAAGAGGGTATTCCTCATCTCCATCGGTCTCTTCACGATTGGCTCTCTGCTATGCGCATTAGCCAACAGCGTAGAGATGCTGATCGCTTTCCGGATCGTGCAAGGCATCGGCGGGGGCGTCGTAGTTCCGATCTCGATGGCGTTTATTTACCGCCTGGCTCCGCCGAACAAGGTCGGCGCCGTAATGGGCATGATGGGGATTCCTATTCTTCTCGCTCCTGCTCTGGGTCCCGTTCTTGCGGGATGGCTGGTAGAGTACTATAGCTGGGATTGGATCTTCTTGCTTAACCTGCCGATCGGCGTAATCGGCATTGTGCTCGGCATTCGGACGCTACCGAATATTAGCCGCCAGACTGTCGCTTCTCTGGATGCGCTTGGCATGATTCTCGGGCCGCTAGCGTTCGCTGCGCTGGTATACGGCGTGTCCGAAGGCGGAATCGATCCGGCGACAGGACAGTCCACCTGGACGGATCTTACAACGCTGATCGGGATCGGTGTCGGCTTATTCGCATTGATCCTGTTCATTCTAGTAGAGGTGAACAAGAAGAATCCTCTGCTGGAGCTTCGGGTATTCCGCTCCGGCAACTTCACGAAAGGGATTATCGTTCAATGGGTGTCCCAGATTGCAATGTTCGGTACGATGTTCCTTGTGCCCTTGTTCCTGCAACAGGCGAAGGGGTATTCTCCGATGGAGTCGGGCTTGATGATGCTGCCGCAGGCGCTGGCTTCGGGCTTGTTCATGCCGATTGGCGGCAAGCTGTCCGACCGCTTCGGCGCTCGTCCTCTTGTCATGGTCGGGATGGTGATTACTACAGTGGCGGCATTCCTGCTGTCCAACATCTCTGCGGATGACGGAAAGCTGGCGATTATGCTGCCGCTCGGATTGCTCGGGGCGGGAATGGGCTTGTTCATGATGCCGCTGAATACGCACTTGATCCAATCGGCTCCGCTTAACCTCGTAGGCCGTGTAACCTCGCTTACGAATGCGGCACAGCAGGTCATGATGTCCTTTGCCGTGGCGGTATTAACGACGATCTCCACGACGAAGATGCAGGATTTGATGGTCGCCCAGCAGAAGCAGGCTCCGGATCTTCCGATCTTCGCCGACGCTTTCGGGCATACCTTCTTCGTGCTGATTTTCGTCGCCGTCGCTGGAGCCGGATTAGGCATTTTGCTTAAAAAGCCTGCCAAGGTGGAAGGCGGAGAAACGGCGAATGCCGAAGTTCCGATTATTGTCGGCCACTAACGGAGCGTAGCGAGTAGAAGTGGATGGTCTTATAGAGGAGCGAGCTTCCGAGGTGCAAATGGCCTTCGGAGCTCGTTTTTTTACGATGATATGCGATAGAACCCGGGGGTGCTTTGTCGCATATCGCCGCAGATTACGACTGTGAAGCGTCAGCGGTGGCGCAGAGAGTGCGCGTCGTCGCAGAATGCGACTGTGAAGTGTCAGCGGGGGTGCAGAGTGTGTGCATCGTCGCATAATGCGACTGTGAAGCGTCAGCGGGGGCGCAGAGTGTGCGCATCGTCGCAGAATGCGACTGTGGAGCGTCGGCGGTGGCGCAGAGTGTACGCATCGTCGCAGAATGCGACTGTGAAGCGTCAGCGGTGGCGCATAGTGTGCGTATCGTCACAGAATGCGACTGTGAAGCGTCGGCGGCGGCGCAGAGTGTACGCATCGTCGCAGAATGCGACTATGAAGCGTCAGCGGTGGCGCAGAGTGTGCGCACCGTCGCAGAATGCGACTGTGAAGCGTCAGCGGGGGCGCAGAGTGTGCGCATCGTCGCAGAATGCGACTGTGAAGCGTCAGCGGTGGCGTAGAGTGTGCGC
>NZ_JBHSED010000011.1:0-71797 GCF_042651945.1 Cohnella boryungensis
CAATGAGCGATTCACTGGAAATTTTGACGGAGGCCTCCAGCCCCCTCGAGGACTGGAAACTGACTTAAAAGAGCTTTCAAAAGATACTATACGAGGAGACTCAACCATGACCTCTACGCAGAAGGCTTATTCCGCCGCATTCCTCTACGCCGCCATTATCGGCTTCTCCTTCCTGTTCGTTAAAATCACCTTGGCGTTCGCCAGCCCGCTGGACTCCTTGGCTCATCGGTTTACCCTTTCGCTGCTCGCCGCGTCCGTGCCGCTCGCGATCGGCAAGCTTAAGCTGACGCTTCGGCCGAAGGATTTACTTGCTATCCTTCCCATTGCGCTTCTGTATCCGACAAGCTTTTTTGCGTTTCAAGTATTCGGCCTCGCGCATGCCGCTTCTTCCGAAGCGGGCATTATTCAAGCCTGCATTCCCGTGTTCACCATGATTCTGGCATCGGCCTTTCTGAAGGAGCGGTCGACGCTGCAGCAGAAGCTGGCCATTCTCTTGTCCACGGGCGGGGTTATCTTTATTTTTCTCATGAAGGGCTCAAGCACAAGCGAGTCAAGCTTGCTAGGCCTCACCCTCATACTGCTGTCGGCCTTGTCGTCCGCAGGCTATAACGTGCTCGTCCGCAAAATGAATCGCAGGTTTTCCCTGTTTGAGCTCACCTACGTCATGCTCGCGATCGGGTTTATCGCTTTTAACTCAGCCGCTCTCGTCCAGCATCTAAGCGACCATACGGTTCAAGCTTATTTCGAGCCGTTCTCCGAGCCGGGATTTCTGCTGCCCATTCTGTATCTCAGCCTTCTCTCGTCCTTAGGCACGGCGCTCCTGTCCAATTATGCGCTATCTATTCTGAAGGCATCTCAAGTCAGCGTCTTCGTCAATCTGGCCACGGTTATTACGCTGTTCGCCGGCGTAGCCTTTCTCAACGAGCAATTGCAGGGCTATGTCCTCCTTGGAGCGGCGTTTATCGTCATTGGCGTAATTTGGACACAGCTCTCTCCCGGTAAGCTCAAGGCTCGTTCCTGACTTTTCAGGGAAGCCTGTTGTCCGCACGCAAAAAAAATGCAGCCCTCGTATGTACGAGAGGCTGCATTTGTATGGTGTCGGCACTGCATGCCAGAACGGTATCTCCTGTTAGATGAGATTCGATTTCTGCAGCAGCCGCTGAATAAGAGAAGCCACTTCCGCACGCGTAATATAGCTTTGGGCGGCAAGACGGTTCCCCTTCTGTCCCGTCACAATCTCCGCTTCGACAACGGCGGCCATTGCCTTCCTCGCCCAATCCGACACTTGAGCGGCATCCGTGAAGGAGCCAAGCCGTTGCATCGGGTCTGCGGAGACGGAGGATTTCGCTTTCAATCCGGTAAGCTCCATCGCATTCGCAAGAATCAGGACGGCCTGCTCGCGCGTAATCTTGTCTGTCGGATGGAACGTGCCGTCCGCATAGCCGCTGACCAGCTTGTAAGCCTTCGCCGACTCGATCGCGCCGCTGTACCATGCCGAAGCGTTCACATCCGAATACGAGCTGCCCGCTCCCTTGGTTTGCTTAAGCCCCAGCGCGCGCACGACAATCGCGGTAAACTCGGCACGCGAAATGTCCAAGTCCGGCTTGAATTGATTATCCCCGATTCCGCTGATGACCAGACGCGAGCCCATATCGTTAACCGCATCCTTCGCCCAATGACCAGCTACATCCTTGAACGCGACCGGATGCCAGACAACTGCATAGGTACTGTTCGTCAAGCTGTTGAAGATAGCTTTATATTGCCCGTTCTCTTGAACGACCTTGGTCGGTACGTGGCGAACCGTTCCATCCGGGTCAATCACGACTCCCGTCGTCAAGCGGTCCGAAGCTGCGCCGCTCGGGAGGACGATGGATCTTTCCACATAAGAGGAGAACGTCGTAATCGCAACGCTCCGGCTGCCGTAGCTGGCTTCGACCGTGAATTCGAGCGGCTCGCCGACCAGTGTCAGATCTCCCTTGGCGATTGCGCTTTGCACTGTCTTCTCCTGGCTCTCGGAAAGCTTGGCGATCTTCAGCTGCACCTTGATCTCCTCCAGCGGAACGCTGGAGCCGATTGAGCCGGAGACGGCTTGCATATCGATTTGCGACGCAGGCAGCGTATACGTTCCGCTCGCGGTTTGGAATTCAATCCGCATTTGCTTCTGCTGCAGCGCCTTTACCGTCTGCGCGCTGAGCTCTACAGCGACGGAATCCGATTGTACCGCAATCGGAATCGTCAGCTTGCCTCCCGAGTTTTCTCCGTTCAGCTTGCTCTCCAGCTTTGTCCCGTCCACGGAAACCACCGTCGTTGTACGACCGTTGTCCGTCTTTGTTTCAGCTTTAGCCGCGCTCTCCGACTGGCCGTTAATCAGCACGTCCAGAGTGTTGCCCGGAGTAATCGGCACAACCGGGCCTCCCCCTCCGCCGCCTTGGAAATTTTGCGACCATTTGGCATACAGCGTCGTATCGGCAACAACCTTATCGGAGGTGAAGGACCAGGTTTGCGTCAGTGCCTGGTTCTTGTACCATCCTTCAAACGAATAGTCAGAACGGCTCGGATTCTGAGGTGCGGCGATTAAGCTATCATAATCCGCCTGGACGCTCGGCACCGTGCTGCCGCCTTTCGAATCGAAGGTAACCTGATATTGATTCACTATCCATTTCGCATAAAGCGTGCGGTCAGCAGACTCGATCGGAAGCAAGTCGTCCGCCGTATAGCTTATTCCGTTATCGGCTTGATCCGCAGTCCAGCCCCCGAAGGTATGCTCTGTCTTTTCCAGGTTCCCCGTGTTGCCGAGCACTGTCGCCTCTTGACCCGCCTCATATTGATTGGAGTCGACCGGGACATTCCCTTGCATTGCGCCGTTGGCTTCATAGAGGACCCTGTACTTCGGAACCTGGATAGCCCCCGTCCAAGCGCTCTTGACCGGTGTCCCGTATACGGTCCCCGTGACTGCAACCGGTGTCACCTCGAAACGAATGTACTTGTCCCTGTCCTCCGGTTGCAGAACGTACGTCGTCGCATCCGCTCCTGAGATCGGCTGCTCCCCGACTCCGGCGGAGCTATCGGCCCGGTACCACTTGAACGTCGAATTACCCTCTGAATCGGATTCAAGATCCGAGTAGGCATAGCCGCCCTCCAGGGTTTCTCCGACTTGCTCAGTACCCGTTACGCTTACGTTGCTCGCCACAGGGCTCTGATTGGCCGTAACCGTTATGGAGCCTGCACGCGTCTGGATCGCGGTCAGCGCTCCGCCGCCTTGATCCTTGAACTGGCCCAAGCTGACGTTCAACGGCTTGCTTCCCAGCGTTGCGTTGGTCTTGATCTTGAATTTAATCTTAAACAACTCTCCGTTGGTCATGAGAAGAGAAGAAACGCCGTCGTTATCCCAGTTTACGGTTAACCCTCCCGACCCATTGTCGGAATGGCTAAGCGCTCCGCCCTCAGCGGGCGTCACGTCCACAACCTCGAATACAGACGAGTCGTACGGTACCGTTACCTCATAGGAGCTGATCGGTTCGGTCGAGTTGGTGGATATCGAAACCTCCACCTCGCTGCCCGCGCTGCCGCTCGCTTGCCCAACGGACACTTGCTTCAGGACATGGACCGTCCCGTTCACGGTCTCATAGCCGGTAAAAGGGACGGCATTTGCTGCTGTCGTTCCCCTTTCCACCTCCATCTCGGTTCGATCGAAAGAGACCGGATAGCTTCCGGACGGAGCGTCTTCCGCAATCGTCAAATACAGCTTAATCGCGGTAAAGTTGGACTCCCAGTTTCCAAATCTCGCATCCGAAGTGGGCACGTCCCATCCAACATAGGGATTATAAGAATAATAGAGACCGTCGGCCGGAAACTCCACGGTGATGTTGACCGCGACCTCTTCTCCCGGTTTTCCTGTAGGGCTCGACATCAGAAATCTGATTGTGGATGGTGCCGCCGCTGCGACGGAGCATACCGACAATACGATGCTTAGCGCGATAATAATGGACAAACTTTTCCTGAACAGCTTGTACACGTTGTAATCTCCCTCCGTAGTTCCCGTTCATTCTCGGGCTTCTTCCTTTTTAACCCAAGGCTCTAAACGGATTCTAAACAGGAAAAACGATTCCGTCTCTCGATCTGACAGCAGGAATCGCTTTGCTTGAACAGGGGGATTCGGTTAGCCGTTTTCGAATTATCCTTCTCGCGGCTTACTTCCATTTTGCCGCTTCGACGCCTTGCTTTCTTAATCGCCATCTGCGCTCCAAGGCTTGAAGAAAGCTTTGCTTCTTCTTGCTTTCGTGAATGCTTCTCACTACCTCCATAAGCAATCGATAGCGCCGTTCATCCTCGTGACTCAACTTCTGAAACTCATTGTGCAACGGTGTCTTCATCTGCTCATCTCCATGAGGGGGCTAAACTTCCTTCCGTAATACCCCATTGTAGAGCAGAGCTCTATACAAATTCTTAACCTGGTAACGCCAGCCCGACTGAAACTCTTTTCACTATACGCTTATCCTTCTCTCAGCTATACTATTCGTGGAAGATTTATCCCATTCAAAACTCTCTGGAGGCACCATGAAAACCAAAACAAAACTTACTCTGCTTTTGTCTGTATTTGCCCTATTATGGTTCACGCCTCTTGCCCCCGTTCATGCCGAAGCCGATTACACACAGACTTTCACAATTAAGACGGGCGTCGACAAAAAGCTTTCCATCCCTTCCCGCTTTACGAACAATAGCAGCTACACGGTGATCTATGAGCCGCGGACCTCCTTGTACGGATGGGGGCAAGCCGGAAAAAATATGGTATCCGTGACAAGCGATCCCGAGGAGCTTACGCTTCTTCCGGGGGATACGGGCGAATTTTCGTTTATGGTTCGCTTCTCCCCGAAGGTCAAGTCCGGCACCTACCAGTTGAACATCAATGTCTATGCAACGGGTGACGGCATTATAGGGAGCGGATATCTCGTCGCAGAATATGCGCTGAAGTTTCAGGTGGAATCCTCCGACTCGTCGATCAAAAAAGTATTTTCCCACGATCCTTACAAACAGAAGCTCTATGTCTATCAAAGCGGTCAAGGCACCTACGGCTATGTGAACGCCAGCAAAAAAGTGGTCATTCCGGCCAAGTTCCAGACGGCCAAAGCCTTCAACGCGCGCGGCATTGCACAAGTATCCGTCAACGGAAAGTACGGGTTCATCAACAAACAGGGTGTCTACGTTACAAAGCCGCAATTCGATGAGGTAGGGGGGCAGGCTGACGGCATGATCGCCGTAAAATCGGGTAATAATTGGGGCTTCGTCAACGAATCCGGCAAGATCGCCGTCAAACCCAAATACGCGATTGTGGGGACTTACTCGAACGGTCTGGCCGATGTGTACCTTCACAACGGGAAGAAGCTGGGGAAGGGCGGATATATCAACAAGCAGGGCAAGCTGGTCATCCCGGCCGTCTATGACAGCGTAACGAATTTCTCCAAAGGACAGGCGATCGTTTCCAAGAACGGACGCTATTATTACATCAATGCCAAAGGAAAAATCATTAAGGAGGCCACTGACATTATTAGATGGGAGTAGGACAAAGCTCATTCAAGCCGCTCAGGGGACGCCGTTACCGGCGTCCCCTGAGCGCTTATTCGTTATTGCCATTCGAACTTCCGATACGGATATGACGGCTGCAGATCGCTTCTATATCCGCGAGATCGTGCGAGACAAGCAGACAGGTCGTACCGGACCTTCGCAGAATCTCGCCCAGCTCGCTGCGAATCGCCAGCTTCAGCTCGGCGTCCAGATTGCTGAAGGGCTCGTCCATCAGCAGCACGGACGGCTCCGGCGCCAGCGCTCTCGCCAGCGCGACCCGCTGCTGCTGTCCGCCGCTTAGCTCATGCGGATAGCGGTCGGCATAATCGCTCAACTGAACAAGCTCCAGCATCTCCCCCAACCGCTTCGCGCGTCTTGCCCGCTTCAGGCCGAACGCGACATTGGCTCCGACCGTCAGGTGTGGAAACAGGGCATAGTCCTGAAAGACCATCCCGACGCCCCGCTTATCCGCCTCCACAAACGTCCGTTCATCCATCACGATCCGTCCATCGATGGACAATGTTCCCCTCTCCGGCTCCTCAAGCCCGGCGAAGATGCGCAGCAGCGTGCTTTTGCCGCTGCCGCTCGCCCCGATCAGGCCGACGATTTCACCTTTGTCCAGCTTTAGGGAAAAATCCTCAATCACTGGCTTATGCTTCCTGGCATAGCTGAACCGGATATGCTCCGCGGCAAAATACCTCAAGCTCGCTTCCCCCTTCCCATTCGGGTCATTAGAATTACCGGCACAAGACTGACGACGATGAGAAGCAACGAAGGCAGCGCCGCCTCGTAGATACGCTCGTCGGAAGCATACTGGTAAGTTCGGGTCGCCAAGGTGTCATAATTAAATGGACGAAGCAGCAAGGTCAACGGCAGCTCTTTGACGATCTCGACGAAGGTGACGATAAATCCGGTTGCCAACGAGCCCTTAAGCAAAGGCAGTTCTACCTTGATGAAAGTCCGCAGCGTTCCCGCGCCAAGCGTGCGAGAGGCTTCCGAATAAGCGCGCGGAATTTTCTCGTACCCGACCTCCAGCGCATTGTACCCGGTAGCCATGAACCGGATCACATAACCGGTGATCAGCATGCCTAACGACAGGCTTAATACAAGAACGCCCTCCCCCAGGCCGGCGCGCGCGTACCAGGGCATCAGCCATTCGTCCAGCGCAATGAAGACCGCCAGCACGCCGATGGCGATAATCGCGCCGGGAACCGCATAGCCGACCGTCATGATCCGAGCCAGCCCGTATGCCGCTCCCGACGACAACACGCGGGCGGTTCTGGCCGTCATCAGGGCCAGCAGCAGAATGATGACGGTAGCGATGAATGCGCCGCCGATGCTGTTCAGCACCATCTCGCCAAAATCGGAACGCCATACTTTCCGATAGGTCAATGCGGCCCATGACGCGATCTGGACGACCGGGGCAAGGAAGGCAAGCAGAAATACGGCAGAGCAGAGCGCCGCGGCGCCCCACGCGGCTCCTCCCTTCAGCCTCGTCGGTGCAAGCGGCTTGCTGCGGCTTGTCGTCGAATGAAACCGGCGGCTTCGGCGAAGATACCGTTCCAGCACGAAAATGCCGATTACCGCAAGCATCAACCAGGCTGCCAGCCGAATCGCCGAGTCGACGTCGTACATGCCGAACCACGTCTGGAATATCGCCTTCGACAGCGTCTGAACGCCGAAGTAGCTCGTCACTCCATAATCGCTTAGCACCTCGAACACGACAAGCATCGCGCCGGCCACAACGGCCGGGCGGGCAATCGGCAGCACGACGCGGAAGAACAGCTTGAACCGCCGGCTTCCCAGCAGCCTCGCGTTCTCCACATACGAGGCGCTTTGCCGCTCCAGAAAAGCGCAAGCAATCATGTAGACATACGGATACAGAAAAAGCGTCAGTACGAAGACCGCTCCCCGAAAGGACATCACTTCAATCGTCCCTGGAGCAAGCGCAATATCGAACTGGTTGCGCAGCGTCGCCTGGATCACGCCGGTGTAGCTCGTCATCGCGCCGTAGGTATACGCCGCAATGTAAGGCGGGATCGCCAGCGGCAGAATAAGCGCCCAGCGAAAAAACCTGCGCATCGGAAAGCTGTAGCCCGTCACAAGCCAAGCCAGCGCCAGGCCGATAGAAGTGGCAAAAAAACCGGTGAGCAGCACCAGTTTTAACGAGCCCAAGACATAATCGGTTAACAAATACTGCTTTACCTTGACCCAGTTGTCATTCGGACTCCGAAGCAGGCCGGACAAGACATACAGGATGGGCAGCAGAATGACTGCCGCCCCGGTCCAGCTTGCAATGGACCACCCGTCTGCCCTTCTCCTCCAATGCCTTAGAGAAGTAACACGATGCTTCATTTATTTCCAACCGACCTTGTTCGCGATTTCTACAGCCTTCGGATTAAACTCGCCATAGGCGGCAAAATCGACCTTCTGGCGCTTGAACTCGCCCCAGCTCGCCAGCAATTCCGGCAAAGCGGCCGCCGGGTTGACCGGATACTCGAAGTTTTCTTTGGAAAACAGCTCCTGAGCTTCCGCAGCCGTCAGAAACTCGATCAGCTTCACGGCGTTGTCCTTGTTTTTGCTATGCTTGACAAGTCCAGCGCCGCTAATGTTAATATGCGTGCCGATTGTATCCTGGTTAGGGAAGAAGACGCCTACTTGCTCAGCGGCCTTCACTTCCTCCGCGTTATCGGAAACGCTCATCCGGCCCACATAATAGGTGTTCATAATCGCAACGTCGCCTGTTCCCGCAGCGATTGCTTTAGCCTGATCGCGGTCGCCGCCCTCCGGCGCTCTCGCCAGATTGGCCGCAATGCCTGCAGCCCACTTCTCGGCCTCCGCCTCGCCGTTAAGCGCGATGAATGAAGCCAGCAGCGACTGATTGTACAGGCTGTCCGACGAACGCACGAGCAGCTTGCCTTTCCACTTGTCTGTCGCCAGGTCTTCATAGGTCGACAGCTGGGCAGGATCGACGCGATCCTTCGAGTACACGATTACGCGAGCTCTCGTAGACAAGCCGATCCATTCGTTGTCCTTATCGCGCAGATCGGAAGGCACTTGTCCGTCGATTACCGCAGAGACGAAGGGCTGGAGCAATCCTTCCGTCTTCGCCGTGTTCAGAATGCCTCCATCTACCGTGACGAACAAATCCGCGGCCGTGCTGGCGCCCTCGCGCTTAATGCGCTCGATCAATTCGGGCGCCTTGCCTTCAACCACATTCACCTTAATGCCCGTAGACTCCGTAAACTTCGCATAAAGCACTTCGTCCACCTCATAGTGGCGCGCCGTATAAATATTAACTTCCCCGCCCGTCTGGCTCTCGGGGGAAGAAGAGGATTCCGCCGTTGCTGCCGGCTGCGAAGCCGGCGCGCTGCTCCCGCCTTGCGGATTGCCCGCTTCCTCCTTCTTTCCTCCTCCGCAAGCTGTAAGCAACGAAAGGATCATCACGATCGAGATTGCCGCCAACACATTTCTGTACTGCTTTTTCATTACCCGTTTCCCTCCAAGTAAAGGTGAAATAATAGGACTCTCCTGAACTGATCATGATATTCATTCTCAATTAACGAGCCTATAACCTAGTCTACCGGACGAAAATGAGAAAATGATGTGAATCGTAAAAGTTGTTTTTGTTGGTTCTGAACGTTCTATTCCCAGCCCGCTTCCGCAAACAGCTCCCGCGCCTTCCGCCCATATCGTTCAAGGCTGGCGAAGTCGTATTGCTGCGCCTTGAACGTTCCCCAGCGCTGCAGCAGCTCCGGCAGATCGGCTTCCCGATTAACCGGGAACTCGTAGCTGCCTTGGGTAAGCAGCGTCTGCCCCTCCTTGCCGGTCAAGTACTTGATCAGCTCTATCGCCCCGTCTTTATTGGGCGCCTGCCGAGCAAGCCCGATCCCGCTAATATTCACGTGCGTTCCTGTCGTGTCCTGGTTAGGGAACACGATGCCGAGACGCTCCGCCATCCGCGCCTCTTCCGAATCGCCGGACGCCGACATCTGCCCGATATAATACGTGTTCATAATGGCCACATCGGCCATGCCGTTCGCTACGGCTTTCGCTTGCGCCCGATCGCCGCCATCCGGCTGACGGGCGAAGTTGCGCACGATGCCTATCGCCCAGCGCTTCGCTTCTTCCTCTCCATTAATCGCGATGAGAGAAGCCAGCAGCGATTGATTGTACAAATTCGAGGCGGAGCGGGCTACGATTCGCCCTTTCCACTTCTCGGCGACCAGATCCTCATACGAAGACAGCTCCTCCGGCTGTACCCGATCCTTCGCATAGACAATGACGCGCGCCCTAGTCGCAATCCCGACCCACTCCTCATCGGGGTCTCGCCATTGCGGCGGGACATTGCGGTTGATCTCCTCGGATACGAACGGCTGAAGCACTCCCTGGAGCTTCGCGTACTCCAGCACGCCTCCATCCACCGTAAGAAACAGATCCGCCTCGGACGCTTCTCCCTCCTGCGCCATTCGGCGAACGAGCTCCTCCGCCGTTCCCTTTACCTCCTTGACCTGAATGCCCGTCTGCTTCGCGAATTGCTCGAACAGTCTGGAATCGACCTCGTAGTGTCTTGCGCTATATACCGTTACGATCCGGTTCTTCCCCGCAGCCGCCTGCCGCTCGGATGAGCCGGCGCCGCAGCCCGAGAGCAGCAGAAGGATGTAAAGCCCGAACAGCGCCTGAAGAAACACTTTGCCTTTCATTGTGCTACACCTCTTTCTGTACAGGCCGGACCTCAATCCAGCCGCTTCAACTCTATCGATACGACAGTGCCGCGAAGCTCCTCGCTCTCAATGGCAATGCTTCCTCCCCGACTCTCGATCAGCCGCTTCGCGATGGCCAGACCCAAGCCGTGACCGCGATCGCCCCCGCTTCGAGCCTTGTCCGCGCGATAAAAGCGATCCATCACAAAGGGAAGATCGGCTTCCGGGATTCCCGCTCCCCTGTCCGCAATCTCGATACGAACCCGATCTTGAGCCAGCCCCAGACGCAGGACGATGCTCTCATCCTTCGGCGAGTGCTTGACGGCATTATCCAGAACGATCAGCAGCACCTGCTCCAGATGCGACCCGGACATAGCGACGGCCAGCCGCTCCGCTCCCGGCACTGCCTCTATTCGAAACGGATAATTCGGATAGACGACAGCCAGCTTCTTGACCAGCGAGCGAATAACCTGATCGGGATAAGCCTCCTCTGCTTCGGTCGGGGAGGTCTCCGCCTTATCCGCCTTCGTTAGCGCCAGCAATTCCTCGACAAGCCTCTTCAGCCGAAGCAGCTCCTCCAGCGACGCCGTCAAGGACTCTTCCAGAATGGCCGCATCCTGCTTTCCCCAGCGCTTTAGCAAATTAAGATGCCCCTCGATGATGGCGATCGGAGTGCGAAGCTCGTGCGATGCGTCCTCCACGAAGCGGCTCTGCTGCTCGAAGGAGCGCTCCACTTGGTCCATCATGCCGTTAAACAGCTGCATTAACGTGGACATTTCATCCCGGCTGCCTTGCGGCTGCATTCGCGCCGTGATTCCGTCGCTCTTGATCGCGCGAATCGTCGTCGCCATCGATTTCAGCGGTTTAAGAAATTGCCAGGCCAGCAGCCAGCCCACAAGCCCGCTGAGAACGATCGCCCCCAGGCCGAACGTAATCATCACCCTGAAAATCGCCCCGGTAAGCTTGTCGAATTCGTCGATGCTCCTTACGATTTCCACAGTGCCGTTGAAGTTGAAAATCGTGAGCGGGCTGCGCATAACCAGCAAAGGGCCGTCCCCGTGAGACAAGCGCTCAATGGCCGTCGCTTCCACCGTCAGCGGCTCTACGGCATTCTCGGGCATATCGTTGGCAACCGTAATTAATGCTTGCCCCCGATCGTCCAGAATCCGGATGAATTGACGGTTCTCGTTGATCCTGTTCAGATAGTTCCGAATGGAGGTCAGCTCGTCCTCTTGGAAGGAGCTTTCCCGTTCCAGAAAATAATTGAGCATATCGCCCATGTCCTTCCGAATGCCGGCTTCCTGCTCCTTGAGCATCCAGTTCTGCACGAAGAAGTACTGCACCGTGTTGTACGCCGCAAAGCAAAGAAAAATCATGCACGCCGAGCCGATGGTCAGCCTCCATTTGATCGGCAGCCGGGAAAATGTCCGCGCCCCGCCCCTCATCTGCTCATCACGTAACCGATTCCGCGTTGGGTCTTGATGAAGCTCTCTTCCTTGGAAGCATCGATCTTGTTGCGCAGGTACCTTACGTATACGTCCACCACGTTCGTATCTACGGCAGTCTCTACGCCCCATACTTTATCCAGAAGCGTCTCGCGGCTAAGCACTCGCCCCTGGTTCTCCATGAAAGTGACCAGTAGATCGTACTCCCGCTTCGTCAGCTCGATCTCTTCCCCTCCGAGACGCACCTCGCGAGCGTCCAGATTAACCGACAGGCTCCGGCAGGAAAGCTCGGATACCGCGTTGCCGCGCTGCTCGTCCTGCCTGCGAAATATGACGTTCATGCGCGCCAGCAGCTCCTCGATGGCGAAGGGCTTCGGAATGTAATCGTCCGCGCCGCAGTTCAATCCGGTCACGCGGTCGCTTACGCTGTCTCTGGCGGTAATCATAATAATCGGCGTCTGCTTGATCAGCCTCGTTCTGCGGCACACCTCGATGCCGTCCATTCCGGGCAGCATCAGATCGAGCAGGATCACGTCCCAATCCTGCGTGTTAGCCATATAGAGACCCGTCTCGCCATCGTACGCTACGGTCACGTCGCACCCTTCGTGCCGAAGCTCCAATTCAACGAATCGGGACAGGTTTTTCTCGTCTTCGATGAGCAATACCTTTTTCAAGACAGGCTCTCCTTTCCGCCTTTTGTCCAACCATACAAGGGTAGTATAGCCGAATGTCGCCATGATGAGAATGATTATCGGTAATAAAAAATAAACCTCGCCCGATTCTCATGAGAGAGATCAGGTGAGGTTTGGTCCATTAGGCAACCTATTGCCATGGCAGACCGCGACTCGCCTCTCTACGACGATCAGTACTCCTTGATCGCCGCCTGCAAGTCGCCGACACTGGCGATGCCCGCGAAATTCTCGTACTCCAAATTCAAATACCGGGTCCGGTTAGGCTGAGTATCGTCCTCGCGAACGCCTCTTGCCGCCGTTACGTTAAGATCCGCCTCCAATTGCTGCTCGCCCATCGTCTTGATTGCAAGCAGCAGCTCTTTCAGAAACGGCTCGGAAAAATCGTCGACAGCCAGATCGATATCCCATGTACTGTGAAGCTCCGGCTTCATCGGGATAAGCACGCCCTGCGCATCCTTCTCGGAGCTTACCTGCTCTTTCATCCCATACATCGCGGCAACGGTATCGACGTTAATCGAGCCAATGTCGGGATGACCGTAGAATGAAGCGAATTGCTGCCGCAATTGCCGTTCGGTCTGTCTTCCCCAATAGACCTCGCTATAATTGTCTACCAATTGCCCTTCGACCCACTCATTGTTCGAGTCATAGAATGGCCCTCTTCTCTCGACGAGAATAAGCTGCTCTTCTCCGACTTGGGGATCGTAGACCTCGCCTGCATAGGTGTCGAACTTAAAATTAAACCGGCTGCCCGCAGCTCTTGCGTCCATCCCGTATTTCTCCTGCATATAATGCGCTGCATCCTTCTTGATCTGGCTGTGCTTCCATGGATACCCGTTGAACTCAACGTAAACGTACCCTGCGCCAAGCAACAAGAGCGTAGCCAACACGCCAAGCAATAGCTTTTTCATTACCGCTCCCTCTGGTTGCATTCCCCCAACAATTCCATTCTATTCTAACACAAACCAGGCGGGAGTTTCCTATAAATCCCTCTTCCTATCCCAGCTCATCCGCCGCCGCCCGTCCCGCCGTTCTTCCCGAGAAGAGGCAGCCGCCGAGGAACGTCCCCTCCAGCGCGCGGTAGCCGTGCATGCCGCCGCCTCCGAAGCCGGAAGCTTCTCCGGCCGCGTAGAGACCGGGAATCGCTTCGCCGTCCGCGCCGAGGACGCGCCCGGACAAATCCGTCTGCAAGCCCCCCAGCGTCTTGCGGCTGACGATATGCAGCCGGACGGCGATCAACGGACCGTTCTTCGCCTCAAGAAGCTTGTGCGGCTTAGCGACCCGAATGAACTTGTCGCCTTTGTACTGGCGCGCGCCGCGCAGCGCGGTGATCTGCAGATCCTTCGTGAACGCATTATCCATCTCCCGGTCCCGCGCGCGGACCTGCCGCTCAATCTCCTCAAGACTAAGCAGCTCCTCGCCCGTCAGCCGATTCATCCCGGCGACCAGCTCGGCCAGATTGTCGGCTACGACGAAATCCTCCCCCTTGTCCAGGAACGCCTGCACCGGCGCCGTCGGTCCGGGCAGCACCCGCGACAGCACCTGCCGGACGCTCTTGTTCGTCAGATCGGGATTCTGCTCCGAGCCCGACAACGCGAACTCCTTCTCGATAATCTTCTGCGTCAGAATGAACCAGGAATAGTCGTAGCCTGTGCGGCGCAGCGTCTCCAGCGTTCCCAGCGTATCGAAGCCCGGAAAGTTCGGAGCCGGCAGCCTCTGTCCCTTCGCGTCAAGCCACAGCGAAGAAGGCCCGGGAAGAATGCGGATGCCATGGTTCGCCCATACGGAATTCCAGTTCTTGATCCCTTCCGTATAATGCCACATGCGATCCCTGTTCACGATGCGACCGCCTGCCGCTTCGGCGATGCCGAGCATGCGTCCGTCGACATGGGCGGGAACGCCGGACAGCATCCGCCCGGGCGGGACGCCGAGCCGGCTCGGCCAGTTCGCCCGCACCAGCTCGTGGTTGGCGCCGATGCCTCCGCTCGTTACAAGCACCGCCTGCGCCCGGTATTCGAACGAACCGATCGCCTCCCTGGAGCTGGCCTCCCCGCGGGCGGCGGCGCTCGCCGCCAGTACGGAACCGCTTACACCAATAACCGCGCCTTGTTCACGAATCAGATGATCCACCCGATGCCGCGGCTTGTAAGCAACCAGACCGCTCCTCATATGCTCCCGGACTCGCCGTTCGAACGGCGCGACAATGGCCGGTCCCGTTCCCCACACGATGTGGAACCGGGGTACCGAATTGCCGTGTCCCTCGGCCAGATAGCCGCCCCTTTCCGCCCAGCCGACGACTGGAAAAAACCTTACGCCCATCGCATGCAGCCAAGCCCGCTTCTCCCCTGCAGCGAAATCGATATAGGCTTCCGCCCACTTTCGCCCCCAGTAGTCCTCATCCTCGCGATCGAAAGACGCCGAGCCCAGCCAATCCTGAAGCGCCAGCTCTCTGGAATCGCGCACGCCCAATCGTCGCTGCTCAGGGGAATCGACAAGAAATAAGCCCCCGAACGACCACCAGGCTTGGCCCCCCAAGGAAGCTTCAGGCTCTTGGTCCAGCAGGAGCGCTTTTTTCCCCTTGTCCGCAATCTCCGCAGCAGCCGCGAGCCCCGCCAAGCCGGCGCCTACCACGATCGCATCGTAATCGTAACGCATGGACGATTCCCCTCCCGTTGCCTCTGCAATCCCTCTCCGGGATCAGCTAAGCCGAATATACAGGATCTGGGTTATTTTGTCATCCCTTTCGTCGTTGCGGCAGGGGGCACGCCCGGCAATACTCCGCAGACATCTCGTAATACAGGCAGCACGTCAACCGAGTATGCGCTTGGGTATCCGCCGACCCGGCGCAGTCCCGCGAGCCCAGAAATCTCCTCAACGGGTTGGTTCTCTGCCCGAATAGGCTTCCCGGAGCCGTATTTGCGATATATTCGAAGTCCTCGCGAATCCGGTCCCGAACCGCCATGTCCGTCTCCTTATCCGCAGCCTCCTCGTATAACGGAAGGATTCGCACCGCCGCATTTTCCCATAGGATCGCCGCCGGAACCTTGGCCAAGTCCGACAGGCCGGCGAACAGAGGAGACAGATGACCGGCGAACAGCTCAAGAAGCAGCGCTTCCCGCCATTCCCTTCTGCTGCCCGGGGCCGGCTTCCAGACCTCCAGGCCCGCCAGGCTATAATTCGGAAAACGGGAATTTCCCGGATCGCCGCCGCGATCCAGGTAAGACTCCAACCGGCAATGCTCTAACGAAAGCCGCAGCCCCTTGTCGAACATCGTCATGGCATATAACACGGGAGACACGCATACGAATGCGTATCTCTTCGCCAGCATCGAAGCCGTTACTCTTCGCGACGGCGAGCCGATCTCAAGGGACAGCGCGTCCAGATAACGCTCGCAAGCCTCCCTTTCCAGCAGACGGCCGGAAGGAACGGAATGCAACGAAGGGCGATCGATATCGCCCTTCGTTAAGCTGAATCTGGATGCAAGGCTTTCCCATTCCGCTTCCGTCAAGGAAGTCGGCAGGTTATGAATGGCCAAGCAAAGCCTCTCCAATCTGATCCACGACTTTGTTAATCGCAATCGGGCCGTAATAAGCGATCCACAGCGTAGTATCGACCGTGTACACCCGATTCTGCTTCACCGGCTCAAGAGACTTCCACGTTTGCGTGCTCTTGAATTCCTCAACGAGACCGCTGAACATATCGTCCGTCAACAGGAAATAATGATCGGCCCCGACATCCCCCAGCGCCTCCAACGAAATAGGGTATGCGGTATCCTGCACTTCCCGCACCTGCTCGGGCGCCGTCAGGCCCAGATCCTCATACAGAATGGCTGCCGTACGGTGCAACGGCGTATGTACGCGAATCATATCGTCGCGCGGGCGAATCAATGCCACGCTCTCCCCGGCCAGCTTGGTCGCCAGCTCCGCCTTCAGCCGCTCCGTCTTCTCCTTGTAGGCTGCAAGCACTTGCTCGGCTTCCGACTTCTTGTCGACAATCTGACCGAACGTGACCAGCGTATCCCGCCAGTCGTCATTTCGGTTCAGCATGACCGTTGGCGCGATCTTCGTCAGGCTGTCGTAAATCTTCTCCTGGAATTCCGTACAAATAATAAAATCGGGATTCATCGCGATGATCGCTTCAAGATTGGGCTCGTCCTTCGTGCCCAGCACTTTCACGTCGCTCAGCTTATCCGTCAAATATTCCGGAAAGTCGGAGGAATCGCCCGCAGCCGTCACGCTGCCCGCCGGCTGCTCGTCCAAGGTCAGCAATTGGTCCACAAACTGGGTATCCAGAACGGCGATCCGCTCGGGACGCTGCTCCAGCTTCCACTCGCCCTTCATATGCTTGATCGTCACCGGATAGCTGCTTTGCTGCGCCGTCTCGGCCGCTGCGGACGACGCAGGCTGCGTCGATGCCGGCGCGGACGGACTGGCATTCGCCCCGTTCCCGTTCGCCGTTCCGCCGTTATTGCCTGCGCATGCCGCCAGGAATAACATCAGACTCAGCATCAAACTAACCGCCAGCATGGATTTCGTACGTCTATTCATTGGTATAGCCCCTTCGTCCTTATATTGATAATGATTATCATCATCAGCAATACTATACGACCGAACTCTTCCTTCGCCAATGGAAATTCGCGACGAACGGGATGGACTTATGCGACCTTCGCTTCTATAATGCTGCGGCGAGATGCCATAGTGCTTCTTAAAGGCCCGGCTGAAATAATAGCTGTCCGCGTAGCCTACCGCCTCGGAAATTTCCTTGAGCGAGACCTCCGTCTTCGTCAGCATCGCCTGCGCTTGCTCCATGCGAATCTTATTCATGTACTCCATAGGCCCCATGCGCAGCTCGCTCTTGAACAACCGCTGAAGCTGCCTGGAGCTGAAGCCGAATAGGGACGAGAGATCGTCAAGGCTTACCCGCTCGGCGTACTGCTCCTCCATGTAGCGAATAATTTGGCTCAGAGGGCCAAGCACACGGCCCGAATGATCTACATACTCATACCGCTGCTTCAGAATCTCGTGCACCCACTGGTGGAAGAGAGCCCTGACCTGAAACTTGTCCAGTTGGGCGTCTGCCTGCCAGTGTCTGCGCATGAGCTCCAAACGGGTCAGCAGGCTCAGCGGATAGATCGGCGCATAGCCGAATTGCGATCGGAACGGATTGTCCTCCCGATAGAGGCGCAGCAGCTCCTGTCGGCAAGGAAACGCGAGGGAAGCTTTGTAATAAACGATGTCGTAGTTGAACTCCTCGGCGACCTCGACAATATCGAGAGACGCGCCTTTCCCCGCATGACACACATAGCAGCCTTCGACTGCGTGCTCGACTCCGTCCAGCACCATCCGCGCCCTACCCCGGTTGGCGAGCAGAAAAGCGCTCGACGGCAAGCGGAATGCGCGCAGGCTGTTGCCCGGCTGCAGCGCGCTCCGGCGAATGTCCAGCACGCGGAGCGCAGCTTCGTTCCACAGCGCCATTTGATTGTCTACCGACATTCCTTTCACCTTCTACGTTGATCTCTCTAGTTGTCTCAGCAAGTCGCGGCTCTGGCAGCTATACTAATCTGTTCAATTCTCCCGGACCATAATACTTCTCGAACTCGTGCATAGCGAATTGGTCCATCATCCCGGAGATGAAGTCCGCTACGTTGCGCAGCCGTTCGTCATCGCTCTCGAACTTGCGGTACTCCGGCGGAAGCAGCCTCAAATCTCCGTTCATGCCGGGGTCCGTGTATACCTGGAAGAGACCTCGCAATACCTTCTCGCCCTTCTTCTCGTACAGCTGCACGGACGGACGCCTCAGAATGAGCTGGAAAACCAGCGATTTCAGTCCCTTCGCCAGCATTCCGTGTTGCCTGTAGCCCAGCCGCCCGCCGCTCTCGTCATAATGAATATCCCGAATCAAGCGATTTACAATCGTGGAGGTCAACTCCTTGCGGAACAGAAACGAGTATTCCTCCGAGGAATCGAAGTGTTTGCCCTGGTAGGCGAACGATCGGCAGCTCCCGACGATCTTCTCCAGCTCTTCGAACGCAGAACGATATTCGCCGCTGTTGTGGAACTCGTATAACAGATCGTCTATCGTAAACAGGTTCTGACTCAGACAATCCTCCAGATCATGCGCCGCATAGGCAATCTCGTCGGCCAAATCCATAATCTGCATATCGATGGTCGCCACCCTGTCGAGCGCAATCTTGCGGTCGGCCAGAATTTCGGTAATCTCTCGATAATCCTCATCATAGATGAATTTGCTGTTCCGGCCTTGGTCATGCTTCCGGAAATATTTAACGACCCCAAGCTGCGTTCTGAACGTCAGGTTCAGTCCGCGGTAGGCATGATGCTTCTTCTCCAGCTTGCGCAAAATACGAAGCGTCTGGGCGTTGCCCTCGAACCCGCCGATGGCTCCGACCAGCTCGTTAAGCACCGTCTCTCCGTGATGGCCGATCGGCGGGTTGCCAAGATCGTGCGCCAGCGCGCAGGCTTCAACGACGAACGTATTCGCCATTCCCATATCGGCGGCTATGCCTCTGGCGATCTGCGCCACCTCCATGCTATGCGTCAGCCGGTTGCGAATGAAATGATACTGATCGACGCCGAGCAATTGCATCTTGCCCTGCAAGCGGCGGAACGACGCCGAGTAGAGGATGCGCGCGTAGTCCCGGGCATAGGCGTCCCGGTTCCGTCCGTCCTCCTCGCCGGCATACAGCCGGAAATTCATCCCCTGCATCCGCGCTTCCCATTCCTTCACGTATTGAAGCGTTGCCGAATCGTAAGAAGTCATGCGCGATTCACCAGTCCTTCCCGAAGGCATATGGTCAATGCATCGACCTTGTCCCGGTTGGCATCCGTATTGTTAAGTATGATATCGCAATCGGACAAGGCCTCCACTTCCTCCTCGAACGAGCTTAGCCTGACGCCGATCTCGGCGGCTCCATGACCGCGAGCCTCCAGACGCCGTTCGCAATCCGCCCTGGCCGCCTTTACTCCGATCAAGAGTATGCGGTCGCCGAACAGCTGCCGGATTTTCTCCGCGCCGACCCGATCGAGGATCACGGAGCGAATCTCCGCTTGGCCGACAATCTCTTCTACGAGGCTTAGCGGAGTGCCGTAGAGGTTGCCGTGGTATTCGGTCATTTCCACCATCTGCCCCAGCCCGTACAGACGCTGCATCTCCGCGCGCTCCTTAAAGCAATAATCCACCCCGTCCCGCTCCCCCTCCCGAGGCGGACGAGATGTCCAGGTTACGACGCGCGGCATGCCCAGCCTCGACTGGATCGTGCTTTTGCCGACAGCGCTCGGCCCTTGAAGCACCACAAGCGATATGGACATAATTGCCTCCTTGCGATTAGCGGTCAATTCCCTTTTTCTTCACTATACCTTCTTTTCGGGAGAATTGCAGGCCTTGAACGGAGAAGACGGCGGTCAAGCGGGAGAATCGAGCTTCAGCCCTTCGAGGACAAGCTGACCGGGGCGTGCGGCATATCGTGCGCAGTAGAGTCAAGGAAGGCGCCGCAACTTTGCGGTCGGAAGCGCAAGGGCGGCGCAATCGGCCCGGACCGCTGCTCAGGGCTCCAAGTCCGGATCGATGCGCGGGGCGTTCAATAAGGATTGAGTAAACTCGTCCAGGTCGCGATCCGCCTTCGACTGATTGCACTCGTTGCAGGCGCAGACGCAGTTGACCGGGGTCGTATGTCCCCCCTTGGCGCGGGGCAGCAAGTGATCGATCGTATCTCCGTAGCGGCCGCAGAAGTGGCATGTGTACCGATCGCGCGTCAGAATGAGGCGGCGAAACTCCTTATTGCTGTATATCCGGCGAATCGTATGCCGGTTCAGGACGAACGCCGCGTTCTCGCGTACCAGAATCTTGGCGAATTCGGGGTCGATCTCCTGATAATACGTACGCCCGCTATCGGTTTTGCCGCGCATCCGAATAAAGCCTTGGCGCGTCGGCCTCAGGGCCGAGGCGTCCTGCGAATTCGCGACAGGCTTCTTCCCGGTCTTCTCTGGAGCCGGCACGACGATCAGCGGGGCCGCAGGCTTCTTCCCCTTGCTTCGTTTTCTTCTGCGGCGCTTGGGCTTGGACGCTTGCTCCGTAGGTTCGGCCGGCTCCTCCCCAGCCTTCTCCGGCCGCTGTGCAAGCTCCGGCTTCCGCTCCTGGAGGCGGCATGTCCGGCAGGTTCCCCGCCGACGCCTGCGCCCCGCAGCCCTGCCGCTCCTGCTTGCAAATTCCGCTAAGGGTTTGAACGTCTGGCAACGCACGCACAGTTTAAAAGCCGCTTCCGGCTCCTGTCGTTGATTTTCCGTATCGTTTGTCATACTTTCAGTATAGCATATCCCGCAAAGCACGATGAAAAGCATGGAGTCTCTGGTATGATATAGCAAGAAGAAGCCATCATTGAAAGAGGAGTGGAATTCATTGACGAGCGCTATAGAATTGCCTCGCAGCACCCCCGAGCGGCAAGGGATCGCTTCCGCCGCTATCGCTGCCTTCTTGAACGGATTAGAAGAACGCGGATTGGAGCTGCACGGGCTGATGTTTATGCGACACGGCCATGTCGTCTCCGAAGGCTGGTGGGAGCCTTATCGGCCAGAATATCCGCACATTCTGAACTCCATAACCAAAAGCTTTACCTCCACGGCGGTCGGCTTTGCCGTCGAGGAAGGACTGCTTTCCGTGGAGGACGAGGTGCTCTCCTATTTCCCCGGCGAGCTTGGAGAGGCTGAAATGGACAACATGCGCGGATTAAAAATCAAGCACCTGCTTTCGATGACAACCGGCCATACCGAGGACACCTCCCGGTTTCACGTCCGCTTTTCCTTCCTCAACGACTTCCCCGACCTGCATGTCAGCGACCGGACCGACAACGATTGGGTGAAGGGCTTTTTCGGCTTGCCGATCGAGAAGACTCCCGGCACGCATTTCCTGTACAACAGCGGCGCAAGCCACATCCTCTCCGTCCTCGTCCAGAGAACGAGCGGGTTAACCTTGGAACAGTATTTGCAGCCGCGTCTGTTCGAGCCGTTGGGCATTCTCCATCCCCTGTGGGACAAGACGTCTGCCGGCGACAATACGGGCGGCTGGGGATTGCGGCTGACCACGGAGGATGTGGCCCGATTCGGACTGTTCCTTCTGAACAAAGGCGTATGGAACGGGCAGCGGCTGCTCTCGGAGCGTTGGATCGAGGAAGCCACCGCCAAGCATGCGGAGACGCCTTATAACGCGGAGGCGATCGACTGGTCGCAAGGCTACGGCTATCAGTTCTGGCGATGCCGGCATGGCGCGTACCGCGCTGACGGAGCCTTCGGGCAATATTGCGTGGTGCTTCCGGAGCAGAATGCGGTCGTGGCCATTCACGGCTGCGTGCAAGATATGCAGGCTGTGCTTGATCTGATCTGGGACAAGCTGCTCCCGGCTATGGGGCCGGAGAAGCCCGAAGATCCTCGCGCCCATGCGCAGCTTGAGGAGCGGCTGAAGAAGCTGTCCATCGCGACCGGAGGCGGGTTCGCACAATCGGCTTCTGCTGGCAGACGTCGCTATCAAATGGCGGAGAATGAAGAAGGCATTCGCGAGATCGAGCTTAGGTTTGCCGGGGAGAAGCTGGAATTCCGGTGGCTGGACGGGGCTGGCGAGCACACATTGAACTGCGGCATGGAGAGCTGGGTTCAGGAGGATTCCTTGCAGGGCGAACGCGCCTTCGCACAAGGCTCCTGGACGGACGAGCACACGCTGATTCTGAATATATGCCGCGTGCACACTCCGTTTCACGATCAGGCCAAGCTATCCTTCGAAGGGGACAACCTCCGCCTTCACCATCGGCATATCGACTTTGTGTCGAAAGAACGCCTCTTAAGCGGAGTTCGAATCGACTGACCGGCAGAGAAGTATGCCGGACACTGGCTCTTCGCCGCGCGGCACCGCTCCTTGAGGGCACGACGCGCCGTTACGCCGGCTCCTCGCCTTCCGCCACGCGCACCGCATCGCGGCCTTCATGCTTGGCCGCGTAGAGCGCGCCGTCTGCGGCCTTCAGCAGCCGTTGCAGCTCGCCCGTGGCAGCCTCGGTCGAGCCTGGCGGTTTCGCGCCGGATACCGCTACCCCGAAGCTCGCCGTAATCGCAAGGGGTTGCTGCGGCGAGCTCATCGGATTAGCGGCAATGGCGGATCGCAGACGGTGGGCTGCCGCTGTCGCCTCCGCCAAATCCAGCCCCGGCATCGCGACGACGAATTCCTCCCCGCCGTAGCGGGCGAACACATCCTCGGAGCGCAGCTCCTCGCGGCAGATTTCGACCACATGCAGAAGCGCCTGATCGCCGACGTCATGGCCGAAGCTGTCGTTGACGCGCTTGAAGTGATCTATGTCGAACAGCACGAATGAGATCGGCTTCCCTTCGGTCAAGCTGTCGACCAACAACGCTTCGCTGAGATGGAGAAAGTGAACCCGATTATATATGCCCGTCAACCCGTCGTGATAAGCGAGCTCTTTCAACTGCTGCTGGAGCCTCACCCGCTGGGTAACATCGATCATGACAATCAGCTTGCCCGATCTTTGGCCGTTTTTCTTCCGAACGATGGAGGAGCGTATATGGTAGTAGTAGGCTTGTCCGCGGACTCGCCATAACAGCTCCTGCGAGCCGACCAGGTCGGATGTCTCCGATGTCCCGTGCTCGCTCCTCTTCTCTTCCGCTCCTATGAACGGTTCGTCGGTATGCAGGCTCCACAAGCGCTCAAGCCTCCTGCCGATCACGGCCGAGGATAGCTCTGGAAGGACTGCGGCAGCGGCAGGATTGTAATCTACGAGCCGATCCTCCACGTCCAGCACAATAACGCCATCGCCCATGCTCTCGAACAGAATCTCCCTGGCAATCGGCGCAACGTTAAACAAGCCCTTTGAACCGAGCGCCCACATGTAGAGTCCGGAAGTAACGGCCATTAGAACCGGAATAGGGTCCATCCCGTCCGGCGTCTTATTGCTGAGGTAAGCAAAATCCCCCGCAATGGGGAGCAGAAGCCCGGTCAGCATGGTGAAGAAGGGAAGGCGATAGGACGACTTCATCGAGTTCCAGCGGAGCAGCAGAAGAAATGCTCCCCCCACCATGCAGCCGAAGGTAAAGGCGCCCTGAATGATGTACCAAGGCCCGACATTAAGATCCACCTTGAGCATGTCGATGCCCGGTCGAAGCTCAATCGCCCGATAATAGAAGTGATGGAGATCGTTCGTCATCACAAGCGCCACGGTAATCGTCGGCATAATAAAAAGAATCCAGCGCAAATACCGTTTGACGTAAGGAGCCATTCCGAGAAAATAAAGAATAAGAAGCAGGTTTAGCGGCGGGAGGAACGGCATGCCGAGATATTGGACTTTGATCCACAGCTTGATCTCGGCCAGCGAACCGGATGAGAGCTCCAGAGCGGAGCCGAACGTGTATACGGAGGCGAGGAGGCAGAAGACAGCGAACAGCTTCGCCATCGGCTGCTTGGATCGGGCGGTAATCGTGTATATCCCCATAATCACGTTAATGACGCCAGCCGTAACGATAAGCGTTAATATAGCGGAATAAGGAGTTCCCATAATCCTGTAAGCTCCACAATAAAAATTCGGCCGCAGCGCAGCCGTGCGTTCATTATAGAGTGAATCGTATCATAAATAGGTGGGAATGTGGGACGGATGTTGTCGTTTCCCTTGTAAAAATCGTGTTAATTGTTGGATATGCTCGATTGCTCGCCTTTATAACTAACTAAACTTGAGAAACTTTAAAAAATATAGTATAATGAAATCACAATGAAGGAGGCGATCGGAATGACCGGTAGCGCAGGAAACAAAATGGAAATTGGGATCAGTACCTTTCTGGAAGCAACGCCGAATCCCGGAGTAGGTCAGGCGGTCAGTCACGCGCAGCGGCTGCGCAACGCCGTCGAGGAGATCGTGTTGGCCGACCAGGTCGGCTTGGATGTTTATGGTATCGGAGAGCATCATCGCGCGGATTACGCAGCCACGGCTCCGGCCGTAGTGCTGGCGGCAGCCGCTGCGATGACCAAGAGAATTCGGCTGACAAGCGCCGTGACCGTCCTGTCCTCGGACGATCCGGTTCGCGTCTATCAAGCCTTCTCGACGTTGGACGGTCTGTCGAACGGACGGGCCGAGATCATGGCCGGCCGCGGTTCGTTCATTGAGTCTTTCCCGTTGTTCGGCTACAGCCTGGACGATTACGACGCTTTGTTCGAGCAGAATCTGGAGCTTCTGTTGAAGATTCGAGCCTCGGAGAAGGTCAGCTGGAGCGGCGGCCACCGGCCCGCGATCCAGAACCTCGGCGTTTATCCCCGTTCGGTTCAGCAGCCGCTCCCCGTATGGATCGCCAGCGGCGGGAACCCGGAATCGGCCGTACGCGCGGGAACGCTGGGCCTTCCGATCGCCTTCGCGATTATCGGAGGCATGCCTGAACGGTTCGCTCCGTTGGTGGAGCTCTACAAGAAGGCCGCCGCGCGCGCCGGGCACGATCCGAGCAAGCTGCCCATTGCGACGCATTCCCACGGCTTCATCAGCGATACGAACGAGAAAGCGGCCGATTCGTTCTTCCCTCACACGCAAGCTCAGATGAACGTAATCGGACGGGAACGCGGATGGCCATTCTACGACCGCGCCGCCTTCGATGCCGCACGCAGCCTTCGGGGCGCTCTCTATGTCGGGGATGCCGAGTACGTCGCGGAGAAAATCGTCTTGCTGCGCCAAAATCTGGGGGTCAACCGCTTCTTCCTACACATGGACGTCAGCACCATGCCGCACAGCGAGCTGCTGCGCGCAATCGAGCTGCTGGGCACCCGAGTCGCCCCTCTCGTGCACAAGGAAATTACCCGTCTGGAAGGCTAGTCCTGACCGCGGTCTGTCCATTTATTACGAAGAAGACGCCGAGCAATCGGCGTCTTCTTCGGCGTTCCTTCGGGTTTGGGTCTTCTTCGTTTCGTGTAAATAGGGAGAAACGCATACCAGACCGAAAGGAGATCAGTCCATGCCGAATGAAGTAAAGCTGGAGAAGGAAGCTCAGGCGTTCGTTGAAGAAACCGCCAATCCCCCCTTTCTGCACGACCTCGGGCCGGAGAAAGGCCGCAAGCAGGTCGATCGCGTTCAATCCGGGCCCATAGAGAAGGCTGACGTCGATCTAGAGGAACGCAAGGTTCCCGGAGGCCCGCGAGGGGAAGTGTCTGTCACGATTCTAAGACCGAGAGAATCGCAGGGCCTCTTGCCGGTCATTCTGTATCTTCATGGCGCAGGCTGGGTGTTCGGCAACGCCCATACGCACGACCGCCTGATTCGAGAGCTGGCCGCAGGCTCGCATTCTATCGTCGTATTTCCGGATTACAGCCTCGCCCCGGAGCACAAGTACCCTGTTGCGATCGAGGAAAATTATACGGTCTTGGAATGGATCGCGCAGCAAGGCGAACAGATCGGCGCCGACCCCGCTAAGCTCTCTGTCGCGGGAGACAGCGTCGGCGGCAACATGACCGCAGCCGTCACGCTGATGGCCAAGGAAAGGAACGGTCCCGCCATTCGCAAGCAGCTGCTCTTCTACCCGGTGACGGATGCCTCGTTCGATACCGAGTCTTATCGGCAGTTCGAGACCGGCTACTTCCTCAGCCGGGAGGGCATGCAGTGGTTCTGGGATCAGTACACGACCGATCCCGAGGAACGAATGCGCATTACAGCGTCCCCGCTCCGGGCTTCCCTCGAACAGCTGAAGGGCTTGCCGCCGGCGCTGATCATCACCGGGGAAGCCGACGTTCTGCGCGATGAAGGGGAAGCCTATGCCGACAAGCTTCGCGAAGCAGGCGTAAGTGTAACGGCCGTGCGCTTCCAGGGCATCATCCATGACTTTGTCATGCTGAATGCCCTGGCGCATACGGCAGCTGCGCGAGGCGCGTTGACCTTGGCCGTCGCATGGCTTAAGCAGCCCTGAGGTTGAAGCCTTATCCGATGCTTTAAGCGCGAACAAGCTGTTTCGGGGTGAGCGGACGCTCAGAACAAGTTGAAGATGTACCGAATCGCGTGCCAGATCGTCACGCACACGTTCCATAGCATCGGGAAGAAGTTGATCACGCTGTTGATCGGATGGAAGAGCAGCCCGATCAGACTGCCGAAGACCAGCATGATGAGCGCCGCCGCCGCCCCGGTGACGGCATGCAGGATGTCCCAGATGACGAAGATGACCTTGACGCCGAAGCCGATCCCTCGGCCGATAGGACCCGAATCCGACATCTCCTTCGCCAGCGCGAAGTCCATCTTGATGTTATGAAGCAGCTTGGATGGAGTGTTTGCCAAGTAAGAGACGTTGTAAAGCAGATTGGTGGAGAAATCAAATGTCGTCGGCACGTAATTGCCGGTGTTCAATTTCAGATGGTAACGCAGATCCGTTTCCCCAAGCGCCAGCGCGACGGTACGTCTTTCTCCGGCGCTCAGCACCGAAAGAGACGGGCTTAACGTCTCAATGACCGTTACCAGCTGGGCTTTCTCATACTTCGAATCGGTAAGGCCGATCCCCGATAATACCTCTTCGTCCGTGCCATTGCCCAGTACCGAATAGGCGGAAAGCACAACCTTCTGATTGTAGGCCGCTTCATACGTCCCGGATAAGGCCTGCCACCCATACAAAATAACCGCTAAAAAAATACAAAAACCGATGAACCTGCTCATCGCGGCACTTCACCCTTCTCTCCTAAATTCCGGTAAACCGGATTACATCGTACTTGATCGCCCTCTTTTTTTCTAGCCAAAAAATAGCAACCGAAGCGAACGCAAAAAAGGACTCCTCCACTTCCCCGGAAGGAATCCTGCGCAAGGCTGCGTCGTTCCGCCTCTTCCGCTCTAATTCATCGCTTCTTTCAACGCCTTCGCCTGAGAATCCAACTGCAATGCGGCCTCTCCGATGCCGGAAAACTCGTCCAAAGCTTGCTGGATGCGGAGCTGGCTCTCTGCCGCCACCTCTTGCGAATGCTTCGTTCCCTTGGAGATCTCATTCACCTGCGCCATCATGCCGTCTACGTATCCGTTGACCTCCTTGGCCGCATCCTGCACTTCTCCTGCTAGCTTCCGCACCTCGCTGGCAACCACGTTAAAGCCCCGGCCATACTCTCCCGCATGCGCCGCTTCGATGGCCGCATTTAATGCCAGCAGGTTCGTCTGCGCCGCCACCTCCCGGATCGTCCGAACGATGCCGCCGATCAATTGAGTCTGATGCTCCAGCTGCCGGAGTACGGCCATGTTCCCATTCGCGCCCTCCACCATGCCGTCGATGGCCGACTCGACCTCCTGGCTGCGGAAAATGCCTTCTTTCGCCCGATGAATCAATTCCTCCGACATGAGCAGCAGCTTGCCTGTGATCGCGTCGGAGGCTTGCTCCCTTGCGTCGATGTCCGTGGCGATTTTCAGAACGGAGTGTACCTGCCCCTCTTCATTCCGAATGGGCATGTAGGTCGCTTCAAGCCAGATTGAACGCCCGTCCTTGGTTACCCTGGCGATTTTGTCCTGGAATGGAGTTCCGTCCCGAAGCTGGCTCCACAAGCCTGTGTAATCGTCACTCTCGACAAACTCGCGCGCGCAAAACTGACGATGCAGCATTCCCTTCATCTCTTCGGCGGAATACCTCATCGCTCTGGCGAAATTGTCGTTCACCCAGATGACCCGTCCGTCCAGATCGAATTCGATCATGGCAAGCGATTGCTCCACCGCTGCCAACACCTCTGCTTGATCCAGCACCTGGGTCGTGGAATACGTTGTCTGAATCTCCCTGATCATCTTATTAGACTCCTTCTTAGCTGTCCGTACGCCGTTGATATCGCGTTCAAATAGATTGTATAAAACTTGTTTCTGTCCTGCAATATTTTTTGGCGAATCAATACCTAATTTCTAGATCGCTTAAAAAATGTAGATTTTGAAAGCGTCCTCTTCGCTTAAATCGCATAGGCTTTGACCTTCAATACGTGAAACAGGGACACCCGGTGATACCGGATGTCCCTTGTTGTCCGAATGCATTCTATTGCTGTGGAGGCTGCCCTCCTTCAGGCCTCATACGATCGCCGTCTTGGCCGAAGCCGCCGCCCTCTCCCCGGCCGCCCGGACCTCTGCCGCCCCCGGGTCCGCCCATGCCGACTCTCGCTTCCGTCACGCCGGATTCGTTCAGCCAGGTGATGTTCTCGGCAAGCTCGAACGATACGACCTTCGTTCCGTCCTTATACTCCCCGTCCGAATACAGCCCGTTCGCTTCGCTGCCTGTCGAGGCGCCTCCTGAATACAGCGTGTAGACGACATCCTTCTTCAGCTCGGGAGAGCTGATGAATACGCTCTGGTACGCTTTCGAAGGAGAGAAGGTCAGCAGCGCGTTGCCCTCGCCATCCTCCAGATGAACCAGCGTGCCTGCCGCCTGAGTCTGCGGATAGGTCATCATGATCCCGTACTGGGTGGATTGATCGGATGTTGCCTGAGCCATGCCGGAGCTGCCCGTCGCGACAAGGAAGCCGCCCGTCATCTCGAAGGTGCCGTCGTAATCCAGCGCCCCGTTGCCGTTATTCGTCGGACCGTTCACGAGGACAGTGCCTCCGGACATGACGATAGAGCCGTTTGAATCGAGACCGTCGCCTTGAGCATCAACAGTCAGATAGCCTCCGCTTATGGTGAGCCTATCCGCCGCGACCTCGTCGCCATCGGAGATATTGATCCCGTCATCGCTGGCCGTTACGCGAATCTCGCCGCCCGCTAGCGTAATCGATGGGGCTTCTATTCCTTCGTAGCTTTTCGTAATCTCAACGGATCCGCCCGTAATCGAGATAGAAGAATCGGAGTGAATACCGTCGTCTCCAGTAGCCGCCGTAATCGTTCCGCCCGCGATTCGGATCGCTCCGGCGCTATGCAGGGAATCGTCCGTCGAGTCGATTCGGAACGTCCCATCCTCAATCCAGATACCTGCTTCGGCTTTAATCGCCTTCATGCTTGGAGCATCCGTCGCCTCCAGCTGGGCTGACGCCTCGCTGCCTCCGCCAGTCTTGATCGTATAAGCGCCGCCTCCGATCAGAACGGCATTCTCAGCCTGGAAGCCGTCGTTGGCCGATTCAATCTCGAACGTTCCCCCGAACAGGACGATGTTGCCTTTGTCCGTATCCGTATCGTTAGTCGTCTTGATCCCGTCTCCAGCCGACTTAATCGTGATGGTGCCTTCTTGAACCGCCATCAGGTCGCGCCCCACCAGGCCGTCGTCTGCGGCATCGATCTCCAGCGTACCGCCGACGATTTTCAGATCGTCCTTGCTCGTGATGCCGTCATTAGAATTAGCTTGAACGGTAAGACTGCCTGAGCCGTTAATCGTCAGGTCGTCCTTGCTGAAGATAGCCGCGCTGGGCTCGTCCGTAGTCGCGTCCGGATAGACGTAGGTTTCGCCGTCCGAAACCCGATTATCCGTACCCTCTGCCAGCGTAATAATCGTCTTGCCTGCTGCCTTGGCATAGATCGCGGCGCTGCTCGCGTTGTAAATCTCCGCTCCGTTCAGAATCACTTGCACGATTCCGTCATCCGGCACATCGATGACAAGCTGTCCATCATTCAGCTTCCCGCTCACGACGTAGGTTCCGGCAGAGCTGATGGTTACAGCCCGTTCCTCCGCTGTCGCCCCCGTGCCTTGCACGCTTGCCCCCTCGCCGTTCAACTGAATGGTTGTCGCCGCATCCGCACTCCAGGCCGTATTGCGGTCCTGCTCATCGAATTCGGCTTTGTCCGCAAGATCGATACTGGCCGGCTGCTCCGACGTTGGCGAAGCATTCGCGCTCTCTCCCGACTTGGCCGTAACAGCCGTGGCCGCCGACGCTACGGCTTCTCCGCTGGAGGCTGTGTCTGCGGCTTTCGTGCTGCAGCCCGCCATTAAGGCAGCGCATAATAGAAGAACTCCGACGTTTTTGACGGTCCAACTCTTATTCATAAGGTATCTCCCTCTCCGCTTTTAGTATTCCTGCACCGCAGGACTCATCGTTAACGTAATATCCAGATTGCCGTTCCTGCACCGAACGGCGTCGAGAAATTCCTTCTGGTTGGTCTTGGGATCGATGGTAACGGCATAGACCAGCTCATACAGACTTCCCAACTCGGTCGTTCTTACCTTGCGCAGCTCATAGCCGATATTGAACTTCCTGAACACCTCGTCGAAGGCTTCCTCATATCCCAGATTTTCCGGAATCGTCACTTTAAGCAGCTTCTGCGCGGCTTTATGAGCGCCGAATCGAACCGTTTTCAGGAAGAACATCAGCAAGCACAGCACCACCGTGAACAATACCGCGTATCCGAACGAGCCGACTCCGCAGGCAAGCCCGGCCGCCATCGTAAACAGCACGAACGCGATATCCTTCGGATCGCCCGGAGCGCTTCTGAATCGGATAATGGAGAACGCTCCTGCAAGGCTGAAGGCTCTGGCGATGTTGCTGCCGATCAGAAGAATGATGATGGCTACAATGGCCGGCAAGACGATCATCGTTAGCGCGAAATTCTGGGTATAGGCGGGCTGTGTCCGCATATAGGTGAAGCTGATGAGCGCGCCCAATACGATTTGAAATCCCTATCGTTAGCAAGGCGTGAGTTAAGGTTAGCTCCGAGCCTGTCGCGGCTGCCGCGAAAATGGAATCGATCATCGCACAATTCTCTCCCTCGTTGACATAGCGTCTCTTATCGTTTTTTTGTACTCGTTGCCGTATTTGGAGAAGCTGGTGCGGAACATCCCTTGCTCCGACAGAAGCTTGGACAGCCAGACCGGAATCGTCTTCTCCGCCTTCACTTCCATCAGCCATTGCCCCCGGTCGATCAGCGCCTCGCCATGATCTCCGCTTTCCAGCTTGAGGTCGTACCGTCTGGAACGGATGTTCGTGTCGAACGTAATCCGCAGATCTCGGTTATTCTTGCAGAAGAGCGCGATTCGTTCGTAGGCCAGGTAAACCTTCGGCTGCAGCTCATAGCGTTGCAGGAAGTATTCGATTTCCCGAAGGACCTGCCGGTTCATCCCCTCCCGGAATACCGGCTCGGTTCCGGTTCGCACATAATCGTACGCCTCGTTCAGCTTCAGCGCCGTCCTTCTTTTGTTGACCAGACCGAACACCTTCTTCTTGAGCTCCAGGTAGACCTTGGCGTCGCGCTCCGGAACCCCGTAAGCCCTGATGCGCAGCTTCTCCCGATACTTGGGCTTCGCCAGGCTGGTGCGGATCAGAGAGTCGTGCTCGGTATCGTAATACAGGTTGCTGATGGAGTAGAACTTGTCGTTCTTGTTGTACTCGTCCATCTCCATATATTCGAGCAGTCGGTTATACATCGCGTAGAACGCTTTGGTATCCATCAAGTATTTGTTCTCGTAGCGGTTGAACACTTCGATCGCCATCTTGCTCGCTCCTTCCGTATGGGCGGTTGCTTTCGCCGATCCATGTCTGTATCTTAGAACGGGAACCTTTAATGAATCTTAAATGTTTGGGTCGCCCTGATTATTTTCTCTCTCTGCTGCGCTTAAGGTTGATTAAAGGTTCGGGCGCTATAATGAAGAAGCACATCGGAGCTGCCAAGATCAAACAAAGGGGAAGCAACCATGAGAATATTAATCGTTGAAGACGAGGTTCATCTTGCGGAGGCGTTAACCCAAATCTTAAAGAAGCAGAATTACTCGGTCGACGCCGTACATGACGGCCAGTCCGGCTTGGATAACGCCTTAAGCGGAATTTACGATCTGTTGCTGCTCGATATCATGCTCCCGGAGATGGACGGTATTTCTATACTGAAGACGATCCGATCCCAGGGCATCTCCACCCCCGTCATCCTGCTGACAGCCAAAGGCGAAATCGAGGACAAAATCACTGGGCTGGATTACGGAGCCGACGACTACGTGGCCAAGCCGTTCTCGACGGACGAGCTGCTGGCAAGGATAAGAGCCGCCTTGCGGCGCAAAGGCGAGGTCATCCCTGAGGAAGCGCTCAAGCTCGGCGATATAGAACTGAATACGGCAACCTTGAAGCTGAGCTGCAAGGGAAAGGAGCTTAAGCTGATTTTGAAGGAAAGCGAGCTGCTGGAGCTGCTGTTGTCGAGGAAAAACTCCGTCACCTCTAAGGAGCAGATTATCGAGAAGCTGTGGGGCTTCGATTCGGAGGTGGAGCATAATAACGTGGAGGTCTACATTTCTTTTCTTAGGAAAAAGCTTGTCTTTCTGAATGCGGCGGTTCGCATCAACACGATTCGGGGCGCAGGTTATGTATTGGAGGCGACGAGCTGATGTTCAACCGACTTCGCAACCGATTTCTGGTTCTGAACCTGGTCATTATCTCCTTCATGATGCTCGTTGCCTTCGCCGCAATCTATACGATAACTTACCGTAATGTGCAGAATGACATTCAGATGGAATTGCACCGGGTCTCCGAATTCTATCGGAAGCCTGACGGCAATCTTGGCAAGCCGCCAATGGGCGAGAATCGTCCTTCGCAGCCTAACTCTGATGCCATCAGCCCGCCAATGGAACGTTCGATTTCCTTTGCCCTTCAGACCGATGCGCAATGGAATCTGACGGACGTCAACTCCCGCTTCGATATGGACGCCGAGTTCTATGAGCTGGCCAGGAGCAAAGCCGCAGCTAACCCCAGGAACAACGGCATATGCACGATAGAAGGCCATCGATGGGCTTACACCGTGCAGCAGAATGCGTCGGGCTACTCTATCGTCTACCTGGACGTGACAGCCCAGCAGACCATCGTCACGAATCTCGTCTACACCTTCGCTGCCGTCGGTCTGGTCATGCTCGTCGTTATCTATTTTACCAGCCGCTACTTCGCCAACCGGTCCATCGCTCCCGTCAAGGAAGCCTTTAATAAGCAAAAAAGATTTATCGCCGATGCTTCCCATGAGTTGAAAACGCCGCTGGCCGTCATCAACACGAACGCAGACGTTCTGTTGTCCAACAACGAGGACACGATTCGCGAGCAAGCCAAATGGTTGCATCATATCAAGTCCGAGACGGAGCGCATGAAGACGCTGACCAACGATCTTCTGTATCTTACGGAAATGGACGATGCCCGGGCGCGTATGATATACACTCCATTCAACGTGAGCGAAGCGGTGGAAAGCGTCATTCTGACGATGGAGGCCGTGATTTTCGAGAAAAATATCAGGCTGGAATACGAGATCGAGCCCGGTCTGAACCTCCATGGGAACGGCGAGCAAATCAAGCAGGTAGTCATGATTCTGCTGGACAATGCCATCAAGTATACGCATCCCCAGGGCTTGATTACTCTTGCGCTCAAGAAGCGCCTTCATGAAACCGTGCTTTCGGTAACCAACACGGGTGAGGGCATTCCTTCCGAGCATTTGGGCAAAATCTTCGACCGCTTCTACCGCGCCGACCCTTCCCGCTCGCGCAAGCACGGCGGCTATGGCCTCGGCCTGGCGATCGCGAAGTCCATTATCGAGCAGCATAAGGGCAGAGTCTACGCCAAAAGCACGGTCAACGAATCGACTACGTTCTATGTCCATCTGCCCTAAGCAGAAGAGGCAGCCTCCGCGGCTGCCTCTTGCATTCACACTCCGCCGAGCATGACTTGGTCGTCTCAATCGCGCAACCAGACGCTCATTTCGCCCGGCTGACGGTTGCCCCATAAGAAATAAGGTATGGCTTTAATTCGCGCAGGCACCCCTTGCTTTTGTCGCGGCCGGTACGGCTGTATCTCTGACCAAGCAGAAATATCTATCGCGATTCCTTCGCCTTCCACCACAACACAGCCTCCCAACAGATCGGGGTGCGGATGCTCAGACAGCTTCGGATCTTCGGCCAATGACAACATGGCAAGCGGCACCCCGCAATCTGCTTCTTCGACACAATAGACAAGCGGACCGCGCTGAATGGCCGTCTTGCCGGCATTCGCCCGGATGAGCGGGTGAGCCTCGACAAGCATCGTCTCTAACGGCAGCAGCCACTCCAGCGTATCGCCGTCCGACCAAACGCGGTCGATTACAGCATAGCCGCTTTCGACACGGTAATTTTGTATTTCACCATTTACCTTCAGAGCCGGACTACCGCTCTGAATCCAGCCAGGCACCCGCAACGCAAGCGCAAACGCGGCACGGTCCGCTTTCCCGGAAAGTGACGCTGTAAACTCGACCCTTCCCCCCCATGGCAATTCGGACCGCTGTTTCAGCGTCACCATACAGCCAGCGGTTTCAAAACGGAGATCGCTGCCGATATAGAGATGCGTGTGAACGGTCTTGCCGTCATCCGAAACATCGTAAATATAATCGTTAAGCGAACTAAGCAGTCTGGCCACGTTGGGCGGACAGCAGGAGCAGCCGAACCATTTCTGGCGCACCGGCTTCACATGATGTTTGTCCGGATTTTTCATACTTGCTTCCGGCCATACCTCAAGCGGATTCACATAGAAGAAATGTTTGCCGTCTGTCGACATACTGCCAAGCACGTTGTTGTACAACGCTCTTTCCATGACATCGGCGTAATCGCCTTTTGCTTCCAATTGCAGCATCCGGCGCGCCCAGAAGATCAGGCCGATCGATGCGCAAGTCTCGGCATAGACGGTGTCGTTGGGCAAATCATAGTCAAATGTGAAAGCCTCGCCCAGATGAGTTGCGCCGATACCGCCGGTAATGTACATCTGCTTGAGGGTTGTGTTGGCCCACAATCGCTCGCAGGCTTCGCGCAGCTTGACATCGCCTGTCAGGCGGGCCAGATCGGCCATCGCAGTATACATATAGACGGCTCGAACCGAGTGACCGACCGCAACCGTTTGCTCGCGAACGGGAAGATGGCATTGATAGACCTCAAGATTCGGCGTTCCTTGGGCCCAAATGGTCGTCCGTCCCCGTCGTTCCCATTCCTCCATAAAATAGTTCGGCTTGCTGCCGCGTTCATCGATGAAGTAGCGGCTTAAGTTCAAATAGCGCTCTTCTCCCGTAATCCCATAAAGCTTGATCAATGCCAACTCGATCTCCTGGTGACCGCAATAGCCGCGGATTTGGTTCGGTTCGGTTCCAAACATACTTGCAATAAGATCGGTGAAGCGGCAAGCGATGTCTAACAGCTTGCGCTTCCCTGTAGCCCGATAATAGGCGACGGCCGCTTCAATCAAATGACCCGCGCAATACAGCTCATGAGCTTCGTACAAATTCGTCCATTGTTTCCCTGGTTCTTTGGTCGTGAAATAAGTATTCAGGTAACCGTTTTCGTGCTGAGCTTGGCCAATCAGGTCAATGGCGCCGTCGGCGATTGTCTCCAAGTCGGAATCGGGATGATTACGAAGCGAGTAGGAAACTGCTTCCAGCCACTTGTAGAGATCGCTGTCCTGAAAGATCCAGCCGCCGAATTCCCCTTCCTCCAATCCTGCCGCAATCCGGAAATTTCGAATCGCGTGACTGGGCTCCGCTCCCTCGATCCGGTCGTTCAAAGCTTCCCATTGGTAAGGAATGACCGTTTGACGAACCAGATCAATATAGTTTTGCCAGAAGGTGTCTTGTATCGAAGCAGACGTTATGCGCATATTGAATCCTCCTATAGAAATTGACTCATCTCTTTTCATATTTTATTCTTTAACAAAGCGCAGAACTAGAAATAGGTTGAACCTTTTCTTATAAAATATAACACTGTTAGGGAATGAATTTTCGAGCGAATAGTTCATTGAACTTGGCGCACCGCCGTTACCTTCATCCATAAAACATGCCGGCCGATGAAATTCTGAACGCCAAAACCACGGAAGACAGCAAAAAACGCCCGTACACACCGGCAATGCGGGTGTACGGGCCCCTTTTATAAGCAAAGCTTCAAATTTACTACCTCGCCGGCACAGCAGTGCCCGCCCGCTTGGACCGGTACATCGCTTTGTCAGCCTTCATCAGCAAGGCATCTCCATCTGTGCCGTCCTCTGGAAACCTGCTGGCGCCTACGCTCATCCGTATAGCCAGAGGATGCCCCCGATAAAGCAATTCCGCCTCCTGCACCCTCTGACGAAGACGTGCCATCGTTTCATCGACGAACGGCTCCGACGGAGCGTGCTGGATGAACAGCACGAATTCGTCTCCCCCCAGTCTCGCCGCCATGCCGATCGATTCTGCCGTTTCCCCGATGAGCCGGGCAACGTGCCGAAGCACCTCGTCTCCCGCTTCGTGCCCGTACTGGTCGTTCGTCTCCTTGAAGTCGTCCAGATCGATCAGGATGACGGCCAGCCGATAACGATGGTCCTCCGCCAGCCGGATCGCCTCATTCAGCTTCTCGTAGAAATATCTGCGATTCGGCAGCCGCGTCAAGGGGTCATGATACGCCAGAAAACGAATTTCCGCCTGATTCTCCTTCTGAAGCGTGATGTCCCGCACGATCAGAATGGCATGCGGCTCATGATCGACGGACACATAATCGCCATCGATCAGCACATCGACCCGTTTTTCTCCGTTAGTAATCTCCGTTTCGTAATCTTTGATCTCGCTTCTGCTTCGTATTCGGGCTTCCAACTGCGCGTTGGAAAGCTTGAAGAAGCACTCCCGTTCCAGATCCATCGGACCGAACAGCTGTCTAGCGCTAGGATTCGCTTCCTTGATCGTACCAGCTTGATCGACCAGCAGAATGGCCGCCGGATTCAGATTGAACAGCTTCTCATACCGTTTGGAGGCGAAGTCCAAAAATTCATGGCGAATCATGGCCAAGCGCAGAACAAAGCACCAGATAATGCCCCCGTAAGTGTAGGCGTAAGGGGGAATCACGCCCTCATACTGAAAATATCCGAACGCCACATGCCAGCACGTACACAGCACGACGCCGATAACCAGCAAGCGCAAGATGGCTTTGTGTCCTTTATCGTCCTCTCTGGCTTTGCCGATGAACAACACGATCAAGTACATAACGCTGATGAGAATGCTGATCGTGAGCGCGATATAATAGGACGTGTTGTAGACGGGATACTTCCATACCCCGACCTGGAAAAATTCGCTGGAGGAGATAATTTTCTTATGGCTGAGTAGATTGACGAGTACGACGAGCAATGGCAAGTAAAAAATGCCGGGATACAAATATCGCGGCATCAGCTTGTCCAATCCCGCGAACTTGGCCATGAAGTGGAAGCCAAGCCCGGGCATCATAATTCCTACATTCGAGAACCATAAAGCTACTAGTGCGGGACTATACGAGATAGGCAACTGGTGCCGGATATATTCCTCTGTGAGCAGCAAAATATAAGCGATGGCGTTGATGCACAGCACGCGGTGCTCCAATTTTCTCGGATTGCGCAAAATAACGTCGGTAGCCATGTATACAAAAAAAAGAATCGGGAGCCAGTAAGCGATAGCAAATGCCCACACTTCCGTCCAGCTCATGGTGATCACTTCTCTTCCCCGTATTTGCATCAGCAATTCGCACCCTGATACTCTATTTTATCGCATACCCGCTTGTTTTGTCTGTACGTTTCAACGAGCGTTCTCTTCAGAAAACAAGTCCGGCACCACCCCTATACGCTATAATTATTCAAGACGGCTAACCAGGGCTCGTCCCCCTATTCGCACGGTTCCTGAATTCCCTCTCCCTCTCCTGTCACACAATTGACCTTTCGATTGTCTTAGATAGAGAGAATATCACAGGGAGGAACCGATATGAAATTGCGAATGAATCACAGAGCGGCCAATCCGGCCGGCTTTCAGGCCTTGCTGAAGCTGGAAGAAGCGTCGAAAAAGATGGGCCTTGATCCCGTGCTGTACGAATTGATCAAAATCCGGGCCTCGCAGCTGAATGGCTGTTCCTTCTGTCTGGATATGCACTTAACCGATTTGCGCAGCATGGGCGAAAGCGCGCAGCGGCTGGATTTGATCTCCGTCTGGCGGGAAACGCCGCTGTATACCGAGAAGGAGCGCGCGGTGCTTGCGCTGACCGAAGCCGTCACGCTTATCTCGGAGAACGGCGTACCCCAGCACCTATACGAGGCGACGCTTCAATACTTCAGTGAAGCGGAATTCGTCTCGATCCTCATGGCGATCAACGCGATCAACTGCTGGAACCGTATCGCGATCGCTACGGGCATGTTCCCCGGCTGCTTCGAAAGCTAAGACAGGTACTTGAAGAAGCCGCCCGATTGGGCGGCTTTCTCCGCGATATGCAGGACAGGATAAAGCCCGACAGAGATTGGAGGTCGTAATCCCCTTGATGCTGAACGGAACAACGCTTGATCTCGAACAGCTATACCGCGAATACAAACCGCTGCTCGTCTCCATCGCCTATCGGATGCTCGGCTCGATGAGCGAAGCCGAGGATGCGGTTCAGGACGTGTTCGTCTCCGTCAGCAAGCTTGGCGGAATCGACATTGTCCATCCGAAGGCCTATCTTGTCAAATTAATCACCAACCGCGCCCTTAACCTGATGAAAGCCGCTCCGCGCCAACGGGAGAGCTACCCCGGCCCTTGGCTCCCCGAGCCTGTCATCGAGCTCGAATCGGGGGATCATCCGCAACAGCAGGTTCTCCTTCGAGAGCGGCTCGGCTACGCATTGCTTGTCCTGCTGCAGACGTGCACGCCTCCGGAGCGCGCCGTATTCGTGCTTCGCGAATCGTTCGGCTACGACTATGCCGAGATCGCCGCAGCCTTGGATAAATCCGCGGCCGCCTGCCGCAAAATCTACAGCCGCGCCGCCGCGAAGATCGGCCACCGGACGCGCGCCGAGAAGGAGCCCGCGCGGGATGCTTCGCTTGACCGCTTCGTGGAATCGTTCGCCCAGGCGATCAATTCCGGGCGATTCGAGCCGTTCATCCATCTGCTCACGGAAGACGCGGTCATGCTCAGCGACGGCGGCGGCGTTGTGCGCGCGGCCCTCAATCCCATTGCCGGTCGTCGAAGAATCGAGGCTTTCTTCAACGGCATCTCAGGCAAGGGTTCGCTCGCGGGACAACTGCGCCGCGTTCGAATCAGCGGCCAGCAAGGTTTGCTTCTGCTGCGCGGGGATCGACCTCCGATCGCATTCACATTCGAGCCGGTCGAGGATTACGCCGCCATCCGCACTCTTTATCTGGTCTCCAACCCGGAGAAGCTTACCCGGATTGCCGATTAAGAAGCAACCTAATGCGGCGAACTGCGTCTATTTCAGTAGGCAACTGTTCATCTCAGAAGGAGGCTTCTTGCCATGAAAAAGATCGCAACCGCATTACTGGGGGGCTTGTTGACGGTGTCCCTGTTTTCTCCTGGCTCCAGCCTCGCCGAGACGACGGCTTCCCCCTTGGTCATAGGCGGAAAAGCCGTCGAGGGGCGCATCCTCGTGCCCATCCGCTACCTCTCCGAAGGCCTTGGAGCTACCGTGGACTGGGATCAGCAGGAGCAGACGATTACCGTTCGTCAAGATTCCGATAAGCTCATTTTGAAGATAAACTCAACAAGAGCTCGGTGGAACGACCAAGAGCTCAGGATCGATGTTCCTGCCCAAGCCAGCCAAGGCGTTACCTACGTTCCGATTCGCGTGATCAGCCAGGCCCTTAAGGGGACCCTTGCATGGGAGGCTTCCAGCCGCACGGCTCAAGTGACCTTAGGCGACAGGTCGGTGACGGTCGCAACGGAGACAAGCTATAACTGGTCCACGGTGTCCCAATCAAGAGTCAACAGCCTGATTCGCAAAGCCAACGAGGCAATCGATCTCTCCTCCTACTCTCAGATCAGAGCTCATTTCAAGCCTTTTTTCACCGATGCTTATATTAACAAGCTCATCCGGCAGCGGGAAATGAAAATTCAGCACCCTTTTACGACCACCGCCTACAGCTCATCCGTCGATCGGACAGGCCGCATCAGCCAATCGGCGTCTTTTGCCGATATCGGCGCCCCTGCGGTGGAACGCACGCTTGAGCTTAAATATTCAGGCGGCCAATGGATGGTAGACGACATCTTCTTCACCTATTTGTATCCCTGATTTGCCCGCCTCGCAAACGCTCGCCATAAATAAACCCTTGGAGACGTCTCCAAGGGTTTTAGGGCTGTGATGCGGCTATTGCCGCCTGATCGACGCTGCATTCGCACATTCATTGCATCTTGTTGTCGGGACGCCTGACCGCAGTGCTATTATACGCCTCTTGGGCATAAAGCCAAAAGAGACTCCGCCTATTTCCTTTCACTCTTATGGATCAGGAGACAGGTGCCGCACCGGATAATGTCGAATTCCTCAATATGACAAATTTCAATCCTAAACCCGTGCTGAAAAAGCTGATCTTCTTTCTTCTCTTTCTTTGCGTTCTTCAGGGTCTGCGATGGAGCTGGAACGTAGCCTTCCCTCCTCACATAGAGCATCCGCGTCCGATCGACGGCGTACTCGATCTGCGCGGCTGGGATCTCGACAACTCCCCTTCCTTTCCTCTGGACGGGGAATGGCTGTTCTACCCCAAGCAGTTGATTACTCAACAGGATATCGACGCCGGTCAGGGTTCCCCTCAACCGATTCAAGCTCCGGGAGACTGGCGTCCGGCAATGACCGACGATTCCGGCTCCGCCTTCGGGTACGGAACTTATCGGCTGGTCCTCCTGATCGACCCGCTGGTTCAGCCTGTCACGCTATGGCTTCAGAATATCCAGGCCTCGTCAGCCATAGAGATGAATGGTCGACATTCCGGACATAACGGCACGCCCGCCTCGAACGCTCAAGACTATACGCCCAAAAAGGTATCTTACACGGCTTCCTATGCAATAGAAGGAACAACCGAAATTAATCTGCTCATTCAGGTAGCCAACTTCGACGCTCCTGACAACGGAGGCATCCTGCGGTCCCTTCGCTTCGGCTCCCAGGCGGCCATTGACACAGTTCGGTGGTATTCTATCGGTTTTCAGCTCATTACGTTCACCATATTGCTGCTGCACGGCCTGTACGCCTGCATTCTCTATATGTTTAACCCGCAGGAACGCCCATTGCTCACGACAGGGCTATTAACGCTGTCTGTTGCAATCGCGATTCTGATCGGCCACGATAACGTATTGCTGTTATGGATACCCTTAAATTATACATGGGCGATCAAGGTCCGACTGCTCTTCCTGCTATGGCAGAATGTATTCATTCTTCTTATCTTCCGGAAGTTCGCTGCGGCCCCTCCGCGAAACAAGTGGCTGCAGGCCTACATTGCCTTTATTGTCGCAATTACCGGATTTGTGCTGGTCGCCCCCGCTTCGGCCGTTAACGGCATGATCGACTTAAGGATTTTTATCGTCATCTATTTGATTCCGTTCACGTGGTTTATCTACTGCGTCGGTACCATGATCTTCAAAACGCATGCCGACAAGGACATCACGTTCTTGCTTCTAACGGCCGCAGGTATTATTTCCAACCTGCTCTGGAGCGTGGCAGAGTCCGCCAGCGACGTTACGCTCGTCTACTACCCGATCGACATTACGGCGGCTATCGTCGGCTTTGCCGCCTACTGGTTCAAGAAATATTTCCGGAACTCCCGCGAAAACGCCAAGCTCAACGAACAGTTGAAAAAAGCCGACAAGCTGAAGGATCAATTTCTCGCGAATACGTCGCACGAGCTGAGAACTCCGCTGCACGGCATTATGAATATCGCTCAGAACGTCATGACCAAGGACAAGGAAAGGCTCACACCCGGCAGCCTGAAGGATATGGAGCTGCTCGTTACGATAAGCCGCCGAATGTCCCACATGCTGGGCGATCTTCTCGACGTCGCGCGGCTGCAGGAGCATCGCATCGCGCTTCAGCAGGAGCCTCTGCAAATCCAGGCGGTCGTGCCCGGCGTCATCGGCATTCTGAAGTTTCTGATTCAGGGCAAGCCTATTGAATTGCAGATGACGATTCCCGAAGCGATGCCTCCGGTGCTGGCCGATGAGAAGCGGCTCGTACAGGTGCTGTACAACCTGCTGCATAACGCCATCAAATACACCGAGGAAGGTACGATCACCGTCTCTATGGAAACACGGGGAGGCAAGGCGATCGTTCACGTGTCCGATACCGGAGTCGGCATGGACGAGGCTACGCAGGAGCTCGTGTTTCTCCCTTATGAGCAAGGCGCCTACGGGATAAGCGCCGGAGGGGGGATCGGACTTGGACTGAGCATCTGCAAGCAGCTGGTGGAGCTGCACGGGGGGACATTAACCGTTCGCTCCGAAGCGGGCAAGGGCTCGGTATTCAGCTTTGATCTTCCGCTGGCTCAATCGTCGGATCTTCCCTCGGCGCCAAATCTGCTTCATCTGCATCGAACGGCGGATGAATCGGAGGAGTGGACTGCAAGGCTTGATCTGCCGGATACCACGATGGGCGAGCTCACAGCTTCCGCGCTCTTCCCGCCTCTTCTGGGCAACAGGCAGATGAACATTCTGGCGGTGGATGACGACCCCGTTAATCTGAATGTGCTCGTCGGCATTCTCTCTTCGGAGCCTTATCAGATCACTACGGCACACTCCGCCCGAGAGGCGCTGGAGCTGCTGAACACCGGACAGTGGGACTTGTTGATTGCCGATGTCATGATGCCGCACATGTCAGGCTACGAGCTGACGCAGAGAGTACGGGAGCATTATTCCGTATCCGAGCTTCCGGTGCTGCTGTTGACCGCGCGCAGTCAGCCTGAAGATATCTACACGGGATTCTTGTCCGGTGCGAACGATTACGTGACCAAGCCGGTAGACGCCCTGGAGCTGAAATACCGAATCCGCGCATTAACCGCGCTGAAGCAATCCATTCATGAGCGCCTTCGCATGGAAGCGGCTTATCTGCAAGCCCAGATTCATCCTCATTTCCTGTTCAACACGTTGAATTCGATTATGGTGTTGAGCGACATCGATACGGTGAAAATGCGCAAGCTGGGAGATGCCTTCGCTTCCTTCTTACGGATCAGCTTCGACTTTCTGAACACAGGGGAGCTCGTCGAGCTTTCTCACGAGCTGGAGCTTGTAGAGGCCTACTTGCATATCGAACAAGCGCGGTTCGGAGAACGACTCTCCATCGTATGGGAGATTGAATCCGATATCCGCCTGCTCGTCCCGCCTCTTTCGATTCAGCCGCTGGTCGAGAACTCCGTCAAGCATGGCCTTCTCAGCAAGAATCAGGGCGGAACCCTTTGGATTCGCATTGCTCGCGAACCCGGCTTTACGCGAATTGAAGTTGAGGACGACGGCAAAGGGATGGAGCAGGAACGGGCGCAGCAGCTGTTAAGCCCGACAATTAAAGGAATGGGAGGAATCGGGCTGGCCAATACGAATCGACGGCTGACGCAGCTTTACGGTCGCGGCCTTTCTATTCGCAGCCGGCCCGGCGAAGGCACTGTCGCGTCCTTCGTTGTTCCCGATGCCAAGGGGATCGGACCGTCCGATGATAAGCAAGTCTGAAGCCGCCGTCCCATATGATATATTCGGAGCCCTTGCGAGGCGGCCTGCAAGGGCTTCTATGGCTAAAGAATTTGTGGATTTGAAGAAGGTGACGCGAGGAGTGGTAACGAGAAAAAAGGAAATCATCGTATCTGTCGTTTCCATAAGCCTAAGCGCTTCATTATTTATGATGGTCTATCATTTCACCTTAACGTACCGGGGATCTGGTCACGGAACTTCGGGCAACGTTACCGGATTCTCTTTGGCTTTTTTAATCTCCCTGGCATGGAAAATTCGAACATTTCATAAGAAGTGAGTCCCTTTTTTGTATCGATTCTCTGGAAAACGTCACTTCCAAGTGCTGCCTTGGCACGCAACACACTAAGTGGCCCGGTCGTCGACGCTGCATGTGAATTTCCTTGCCACACTTGCAGTCCCCTTGTCAAACCAGTAGCGCGTCAGGTCAAGCTCGTCCAGCATGCCCATATTTGCTATACCGAACCCTTTCATGCCGACTGCTTCTACCGTGCCGTTGTTCTCGGAGAAGTAGAAGGGCGCATTCCACACATAATCGTCCTGCCTGACCACCCACATGGCAGAGGAATCCTGATATCCATAGAAGTCTTCGATATAGACCGTTGCCCCGGCCCACCTATCGCCGCCTTCTCCTCTAAGCATATCCTCGCAGAAATTCCGGGCATACGTCTCCGCTGCCGCAATCCTTTCGTGCTTACGCGCGGATGTCCCGTAGTCCGGCCGATGCGGCTCCCGCACCTCCACCTCGAATGTCCCTGCGACTTCATAGGCCCCTTCAGGCCAGTGTTCCGTGTCTTCCTTGCCCACCGCATCGGAATAAACCATTCCGTGCAGGGCATGAAAGGCTATCAATCTCCCATCGTTTATGCCGAGCTCTCCATATGCCCGCTTGTCTCCAGAGCGATCCTCATAGAGTCGCACCTCAACACTTAGCGTCTGACCGATATAATGGTCAAAGTTAGTTGGAGATGCATGCAGTTCCAGTTTATCGGGATATAGCCACATGCGATGGTTGATATATTCCTCCAATGCCGACTTCAGATTTTCTGGCGTATAAGGAGAAGGAAGCTTCTCCTCCCAGGATGCCATCGTCGGCCCTGCCGCTGTCTCGGCATCGAATTCCGCCTGGTTTGCCGACCCTGTACTCACAGATGCTGCTTGATGGTTGTCGGAGCAAGCGCTTAGGATCAAGGCTAGACCCGTCATCAAGACTAGAGCTTTATGCTTCATTTCATATAACCTCCCCACTAGAAGAAAACGATACCTATGGAAAAATGTTGCATGCAGCTTCAATATGCAGCATAAAGTAAAGGCCAGGGCTGAAAGCCCTGACCTTCTTCAAACTCCGCATCTTGTTGTAAAACTATAGCTTGATGACCAGCAAATCTTCCGAATCCTCCGTCTCTTCTTTGCCCGACCCAAAGAACAGTTCATTATCGGAAGCATGGATGTCGACCTTCGCGATAGCGCCGACACGCAATCGATTGCTCGGGGTTTTTTCTGCATACGCTTCGGCCTTGCCCTCTATCGTCATCTCAATCCTCTTAACCTTGCTGAGATCGACCCCCTCGTTTAATGGAATATTAGCGGGATCGACTCTGGGAACCTTGATCGTCCATACGGACAGGAGTCCCGGCATTATTCGATTGTGCCCGTCGCCAATGGCCCCTCCGAATTTGGATTCGAATTTCTCCCCCTTGCCCCCTTGGGAGGCTGCTCCGCTCTCGAATTTCACCTCGTATTCATAGAAGCCCTCGCTCCTTAAGTGGATGAAGTCATGGCGCTCGGCATAGGGATCGAGGAACGTGGACGAGCCGGAATGCATGTATTTGACATAGACATCCCCTTCCGTATCCCGCGCTCCGGGAAGATGGATGTGGCAGGAGCTCACCGTCATATGCGCTTTCCCGCCAATTTTATCCCGTATAAGCTTGTTGTCGAGCGACAGGGAGAAGACCGCTTCCCCGCTCTCGCGCAGAGAGTTGAATTGTTCGGGGAAGCTCTCTTCCGAGAAAATGAACTTCACGTTCTTATAGGGCTGTACGGGACCTTCCGCCTCGTTGAGAACCTTCGTCAGCTTCAGAATGATGTTGGCATGAATTCTGCTCAGCTCTGCGACATGGCTGTCTTCGATCTTCGGGAATCTCTCGTTCTTGAGCGTCAAGTATCTGAAAGCCTGATATTCCTGATACAGGAAATCAATCAAGTCAAGCTTGGCCCGATTATACAGACCGAGAATATAGGTATGGAAAAGAGGCAGGCTCGGACTCGACTGATCGCCAAGCGTCTGACTGATTCGATCCTTCTCGGAGCGGAGTCCGGTAATCTCAGCCGTCAGCTTCTCATCCTCCAGGTAGAACGCCTTGTAAGCCTGCAGCTTGCGTTGATAATCCTCCACCACATTCATAAAGTCGTAGAATGCTTTCCTGTATTCGGCGGCTTTGGCAGGAACCTTGTTGAATACCGGTTGGATCATCTCTTCGAAATCCTCACGAGACATCGTCATCAGCGTCGAGCTATACCCGAATTGTCCTTGCGCCTGGCTCTGCTGCTTCGCCAGATCGATCAGACCTCCGCCTTGCTTCCATAAAGCATAGCCGGCAGACGCCGTCTTCTTAACCGAATCCAGAGATTTAGAAAGCTCCTTCTCCTGCGCTTTCTTCTCCTTGCCTATCGTCTTCTTATCCTTGCCTTCCTCGTCAATAACGATGGTTTTGCCCTCGTTAACCAGGTTGCTGACGGCGGAGGCCAATGCTCCTCCGGCCTTGAGAGCCCCCACGACAGGAGCCACGTTCGTCACCAGCGCAACTCCCGTGACCACGAGATCCAGCGCGGCTTTCATCGTTTCCATCTCCAATGCCTTCTTCAGTGCATCCACGAACTCTGTGGATTTCTGCTGCAGGTAGGTTTCCTTCTTCTCAATATCCTTCAGCATCGCATCCGCAGTCGCTTTGAGCTGCCTTCTCTGGCCTACGAGCTCCTCTTTGCGTTTCTCCATCTCCGCGATCTTCTGCTCCGAGGATTCCATGGCTTTCCTGATCACGCCGACCTGGCTATCCTTCTTGTCCTTGAATTCCAAGTAATTCATATACAGGCTCTCGGCCTGCTGAGCCGAGTCGATGAGTGCGCTCCCCATGGACACGTAACGTTCAAGCGGCATGAGCGGAATCCAGTTCCACGGGTGTCCGAAATAGTCGAGCCCCTGACTTAACTGGGCGATGAGAATCGATACCTTGTTTCGCAAAGCGAGCCACTGAAGAGACACAGGCAGGATCCGATCGCGGAAATCCGCGAAGGCCTTGAACTTCTCATCGTTCTCGTCGCCGGTAACTTCTCGAATCTCGTCAAACCACCCTGCGTCCGGAATCGTCTTCAGCAGCCAGACAAGCAATTCCGCAGCCTCTTCAATCTTATCTTCGCTCGATGCCAGATAAGCGTTGCTGGCTTTATTCAAGGTAAGCGTCTTCTGCTCCAGCGACCCCGCAAGCCTCGGGTCGAAGGAAGCTAGCGCCGCCCCGGCTTCGAACCCGCCGTACAGGCGCTTGTAGTCAATCGCCGTCGGACTTCCGTCGCCGTTCGGGCCGCAACGGCCCGGTTTCCCATCCGCTGCAGGACCGGCCCAACTCCCGTCGTTTCCTCTCGTGCCATCTCGGCCGCTAGGTCTGCGCTTATCGCCCAGCTTCTCATCCTTCATCGTCGTCATATAGCCTGTAATATATTTGACAATAATCTCTCTGCCGCCGGTACCGCCTTTTCCGCCATCCATTCCTCTGCCAGGCGAGGCTTGTTCCCCTGCTTGGCCAGGCCGGCTCTCCATGGTAATCAGTTGTTCCTTAGCCGGAATCACGAATCCGACGAAGATATCTCCTCCGTTGCCGCCATCGCCTGATTTTCCCGCGCTTCCTCCGTTGCCGCCATTTCCGGCCGAGCCCCCGTCTGTCGGATCGTCATTGCTGGAAAAACGGTTGATTCTCCCATCGTTTCCGTCCGGGCCTTCGGCGCCCCTGCCCCCATCTCCTCCATTCTGACCGCGGCCTCCTTGACCGCCGTTAGCAATGAGTCTGAGTCGTCCGCCAAGCTCGAATTTCTCTGCAGCCAACGTAATATTTCCGGCCGTTTGCCCGACTCCTCCGCTGCTGCCCGGCTTCCCGTCCGTGCCCGAGCTGCCTTTCGCTGGGCCAACACTGCCGCTCTGAGCGCTCGCGTCCGGATTAAAGTGTTGTAACGACTTATTGCCCGAAGTATTAATGATGACCTCTCCATCGGATGAAATAACGCGCGCGTTAATGGTAATATTTTTTCCCTTGAGCTCTAAATTGTCCGCAAGGTGAACGGTATCCGCATGAATGACATAATTCGCTGTCTTATCGTCCAAATAATACTTGGTCAGGGTGAGATCGGTTGCCGTGTGAAAGATGGTATCGTCTTTTCTTCCCGTCTGAACGCTTGAAAACTGCAGTGAGCTAGTCGTGCGATCCCCTTCTGCATTTCCTGCCAGTTGCTTGTCGCCGTTTTCCGCCATCATTTTCGCCCCCTTATTGGTCGTCCAATAAAAACCATATCATACAAGGCTAAACATACTCTAAACGGCGAGAGGGCGCGAAACCTTCAAAGCACTTGCCACTACATCTGTGCGCTGACTTCTTTATAGGGAATTCACACCCCTTTCGGGACAAGGAGTTAAAGGAATTTTCATCCCATAAAACCTGATTCTCTATGCGGGTGCTCCCCATACGGAAGGGAACGAACAGGAAAAAGCCCGTCCCAAGAAAAACACAGGACAGGCATCGAGGGCTCCCTTTCAAGCTTCATACTCGAATTCATATAGACCGCTTCCGACAATCTGCTCCCCCGAAGGCAAACAAACCGTTGCCGTTGTATTCGCAGGTATCTCAATGGACAACCGAATCGTACTTCCGTTTCTCTCCCATGCCGATCGAATGGTGCCGAACACGGACTCGTAAGATGCCTTGGCATAAGAAAATCCTGATTCAACATACGGCGCGATTCGAATATGCTTATAGCCCGCTTCAAGCTGGCTGATTCCCGCAATACAACGATACAGCCAGTCTCCAACACATCCAAACGCATAATGATTAAACGATACGTTCGTTACCTTGCCGTCCGGCAGAATGGCTTGCCATGCCTCCCAAATAGTTGTCGCTCCCTTGCCGACCTGATACAACCAGGAGGGACACTCCGTCTGGAAGAGCAGCCGATAAGCGACATCCGGACGACCGTTCCCACACAATACATCCAATAAGTAAGGCACGGACACAAAGCCGGTATCCAGCCTCCAGCCGTTCTCCTCAATCAACTTAATCAAATGCTCCAGCACCTTGTCGCGCAAGGAATCGGGAACCATATTCATATGGAGGGCCAGCACGTAAATACCTTGAAAATGTGCCGTGAGTCGACCGTCATTCTGCAAATGCTGCCTGGAGAATGCTTGACGAACTTTGCAGCCCAGCTGCGCATAACGAACCGCGTCATCCGTTATTCCCAATACGGTTGCGATCTCGGCCAGAAGCTGTGCCGAATACGCATAGAAGCAGGTGGATACAAGCTCCCTTGTGAGGTAAGCGCTCCTGCGCATATCAACCCTCTCTCCATCGCTGCTCATACTTAAGCTGGGGATCAGCCAGTCACCAAAATGCAGCCCGCTTGGAGTCCAAAGATCGTCAGCCGCCTCAGAACGAATATAGTCGATCCACTTCGTCATCGCCTCGTAATTGTCACGAAGAACCTGTGTATCGCCATACTGCTGGTACAGCACCCATGGAACGATAATTACCGCATCCCCCCATCCTGCGGAGGAAGGACCGTATATCCCTTTAAGAAATTTCTTGAAGCCGTTCGAGAACGGAACTACACTGGGGACCTGTCCATCCTCCAATTGCTCCAGCCTCACATTGCGCATCCAACCACTCAAGAACGCATAACTGTCCATATTAAAGCACGCGGTCGGCGCAAAGGCCTGAATGTCGCCCAACCAACCGGCCTTCTCGCGTTGCGGACAGTCGGTCGGAATCGACACCATGTTTGATCTCTGGCTCCACGCAATGTTGGACTGCAATTGGTTAATTCGCTTGTCGGAGCATTCAAAGCTGCCGCTGCGCCGCAGATCGGAAGCAAGCACAACTCCGGTGAAATCCTCCAACCGGATAGTCCCAGGATACCCTGTCACCTTAACATAGCGGAACCCGTGATAGGTGAACCGGGGCTCGTATTCCGCCTCTGCGCCGCCTCGAAGAATGAAGATATCCTTCTGATCCTTGTGGACCCCAATAATATTATTGAAGAAGTTTCCTTCTTCGTCCAGAACCTCGCCATGCTCCAACGTAACTCGTGTTCCGGCTTTTCCGGCAGCGCGAAAGCGGACTTTCCCGGCTATATTCTGCCCCATATCGATAATGGCTTCACCTCGGGGAGATTGAATCAATCGCACCGGACGAATCATCTCCACTGCCCGGATGGGCTCGGCATACTGTGCCATGAGATTTGCGTATCCGAACGAGACTATACGGGCAGGCTGCCAATCTACCGCTTCGAAATGCGGCCTGCTCCATCCCTCCTCGCGAAGGCGCGCATCTACCATCTCCCCGATAAACAAATCCGAGTATTGGATTTCTCCGAACGAGCAGCAGAACCGCTCATCGCTTCCGATAACCAGCCTGTCTCCACTCACAGTCTCGATCTCCAACTGCAGCAGCAGCGCCAGCTTGTCCCCGTAGCAGCAGCAATCTCCGGTCAACCCAATGCGTCCGACATACCATCCGTCGCCCAGAACCGCTCCTAGAGCATTACTCCCAGCGCGCAAGAGTTCCGTCACATCGTAAGTCTGGTACTGCAAAGCATATTCATAAGAAGTAAATTCCGGCGCAAGCTCCTGATCTCCGACCTTATGCCCATTCAGCTCCAATGCGTACACTCCGTGGGCCGTCGCATAGATGCGAGCCCGCTTCAGGGGCTCCTTGATCTCGAACTCGTGCCGAAGCAGCGGACTGGGCAGCAGACGTTCTTCCGAAGCCTTCTCCTGCGGAGGCTCGATCCATTGGGCACACCAGTCGGATTCATGAAGCAAGCCCATCTCCCACCAGGAGCTCTCGCTCCACTCCGACTCTTCCTCACGTTCATCCCACACCTTGACTCGCCAATAATAGCGTGTTCTGGATTGCAATGCCTGTCCCTGATAGGTTACAAAAACGGACTGATCCGAATACACCTTGCCGCTGTCCCACAGATTCATCTCCGATACATGGTCATCAAGGCCCACGATGATTCGATAGGCCGTTTGCTTGACCTTGCTACGTTCCGATCTCAGCTTCCATGCGAATCGCGGATGAAGACAATCCGTGCCCAATGGGTTAATGCGGGATTCCAACTGCATATCGTATATCCGAGTCTGATAGTCAGCCGTGCCAAAGCCCATCATGCCATCCCCCTATCCCTTGACCGCTCCACTGGCCATCCCCTGAATAAAATGCTTTTGCAACACAAGAAACAGCACGATGAGAGGCAACGATCCGATGAGAACTGCTGCGAAGATTAAGTTCCACTGATTGACGAATTCGCCTGTGAAGGAATAGATCGAGAGTGGAATCGTTCTTGCGCTTTTGCTTTGCAAAAACAGCAACGGAACAAAAAAGTCGTTCCAGATGGTCAATGTATTCATGATGAGCAAGGTGGACGTAACCGGCTTAAGCAGCGGAAACAAAATCGACCCGAATGTACGATAAGGTCCGCATCCGTCGATTAGCGCGGACTCCTCGACCTCTTTGGGAATCGTCTTGAAAAAGGCCGTATACAAGAAGATCGAGAAGGGCAATCCGAGGGCAATATAAATGAAAATGGGTCCCGGATATTTGCCAATCAAGTGTAGCTGGCTTAACAATTTATATAGCGGAATCATGGCCATTTGGAACGGAATCATCATGCCGGCAAGAAAATAAAGATACGTAGCTGTTGCCCACTTAGATTTTCTGCGTGACAACGGATAAGCCGCCGCAGAGCTTAAGAGAATGATGAAGGTTACGGATAGGCCCGAGATCACCAGGCTGTTCGTAAGCGAACGCCCCATCGTGCCTTCGTTCCAGGCAGCGGCAAAGTTCGACCACTGCAAGGCCGCCGGCAGACTTAACGGGCCTTGCGATAAATCCGATGGAGCCTTTAAGGCCACAAATATAACGATAAGAATCGGAATGAATACAATGATGGCCCAGATAGACAGGATAAGCGTAATAAGGGGGCTGTTACGGTTGTGAAGAGCCATATTCAATATTCGACCTCCCTTTTTCTAAGCACGAAGATCTGCAACAACGACAAGACCAAGATTATGATGAACATAATAACTGCAATGGCGCTGGCATACCCCATCCGGTCAAAACTGAACGCCTGACGGTACAGCAATATGGAAAGATTCTCCGTCGAGGTGCCCGGCCCGCCATTCGTCATGACAAAGATTGTATCGAAGATTTTAATGCCTACGATCATGTTGACCACGATGTTCACCGTGAAGGATTGGGCAATAAGCGGAAACGTAACGTTCCTGAACATGCTCCATCTCCCTGCACCATCGAGGTAAGCCGCTTCGTAAACCTCGGAAGGAACGGACTGAAGTCCGGCCACATAAATAATCATCGTAAACCCGACGAAGTGCCATATGCTGACAAAGATGATGCTGTAGATCGCAAGATCGCTGTTGCCCAGCCAGTCCTGGGCGGCACCTCCCAAGCCGATCGTTCTCAGCAGAGTATTAACGATTCCGTCGGAAGGGCTGTACATATAAGCCCAAATGTAGCCGATCGCCAAGGCGCTCAGCATCACCGGGATTAAGTACCACACCCGCAGTATACGAGAGACTTTACCCGTGCCCTGAAGCCCCAGAGCCAGAGTCAGTCCCAGCGCATTTTTACCCACGGTCAGACAGAGGGCAACGAGAAAAGTAATTTTGATCGCATTCCATACATCGGGATCGGACAGCAACTTCGTGTAATTGCTTATTCCAATAAATTGAGTAGCCGGGTCCAGCCCGTTCCAATCCGTCAAGCTATAATAAAAGCTGCTTAGAACCGGGATAACCAGAAATACGGTAAAGACTAGAAATGCCGGGAGAATAAACGTTCCATCAACCCAGATTTTTCTCAACGCCATTCCCTCCTTGTCTATACAAAGGCCGGGCGCAACCGCTGCGCCCGGCCTACTTTGCCCCATCGCACTATTGCCGAGCTGCGCCCTCTTTAAAGGCTTTATCCATCGCGGTTAACATACTTGCAATGTCCTTGCCGGCAAACACGTTCTGAACTTGTTGGAACATAACGGATTGAACGGTGCTCGGCCATACGGAATCCAGAAAGAAGTAGCTGCCGACCTTTAGCCCTTCCTCCATGTCCTTCAAAGCGGGATCCAGATCAGCTGTCACATCCTTGAATACAGAGAAGGAAACGACAGAATTGAGGACAAATTGCGCAATCTCCGGACTGGCCAGAAACTCAAGATATTTTTTCGCTTCGGCCGGATGCTCTGTCTTGGCATATATGGAGCCATAAAGGGAAGGCATCGACGATACCCACACTGGCTCTCCGGCGCTCACATAAGGCAGCGGGAACATCCCCAGCTCCAGATTTGGATTCGCCGCTCTAAGCGCGGCGATGCGGCCATGCAGCGTAACCGTCATCGCAATGTCTTCCGCCGCCATCATCTGGATAACCTGATCATTGGAGGTCCCTAGCGTATCTTTATTGAAATAGCCTTTGTCATTCAGCCCGACATAATCCTGCATCATTTGTTCCCACGGCGATCCTGTAAACGTCTGGCTACCTGCGTACATGTTCTTGTCGAAATCCGGATTATCCCTGTAAATAGCCGATGGCGCCATGGCGTAAGGAATAAGTTGGGTCACGTACTGATCCTTCAAACCAAGACCTAACGGCGTCAAACCCGCATTTTTGATCTTCTCGCAAGCGGCAAGAAATTCATCCCAGTTGTTGGGCACGGCAATCCCAAGCTCGTTAAATATTTTTTTGTTGTAGATGACCCCGATCAGATTTTGCCTGTTCGGCAAGCCGTACACCTTGCCATCCTTACTGGCGATTTCTTTGGCTGAATCGGTCAAACGCGCTACCCACGGCTCGTTGCTTAGATCCATAAGGTAGCCGGCCTTCACGAAGGAATCCTTCTTCGTGCCCGCAAATACAGTGAAAATGTCCGGCGCGTCTCCGGAGGCCAGCTTGGTTTTAATAACGGTTTCGAACTGGTCTACGGGAGCGGTTTGCAATTCGATCTTGATGCCCGGGTTTTGTTCTTCGAATCTGCGGTTCACCTCCGGCATATAGGCCGTATCAGATGTATTGGCCATATACATGGTCAAGACTACCTGCTCAGGCTGGCTGCCCGCTCCACCACTTTCTTTGCTTTCATTCGATCCTCCGCATGCCGCGACCATTAATGCCATCATCGCAAGAATCGAAAGCACTGCCGTTTTTCTAATGTGTCGCATCCGCCTCATCTTTGTTTAACCTCCCTTTTGGTTTGCCTCTTTATCTTAGCGATTCTTTTGTTTGTTGAAGTCTTACTTATTTTCCGATCTGGGGGGAATTTTTTTTCTGTTTGCTGTAGTCAGTTGGCGTCAGACCGAACGCCTTTTTAAACAATTGACTGAAATATTTGGGGTCTTCGTAGCCGACGCGGCGACTGATTTCCGATAAGCTCAATGCCCCCATGTCCAACAGCTCTCTCGCCTTCTCCATGCGAATCTCTAGCACAAAATCAGAGAAATTGAAGCCCAGCTCGTTCTTGAACACCCTGGACAAATAACCGACGCTTACATGATGGTCCTTGGCAAATTGCTGCAGGGAGTCCGGCGCCTCAAACGCATGCTTGACCTGATGCATTAGCATATGCACAAGCTCCTTGGCATCCAGCTTGCTCGTGCCCAATCGGCTGATATATTCGAGAAGCTTGCGCCCTAGCCAATCTCCAAGCTCAGCGTAGGAGGTCATTCTATGAATTGAGGAGGAAATTTCGTCGAGCTCGACAATTTTCCTGTTCAGAGAACGGGTGAAGTTGTATTGCAAGGCCGTAAGCATGTCCGTCGTGAAAACGATCAATTCCTTAACCGTCAAATGCTGAAGCTTCAACTCGCCCATGATCTTCTCGATTTCGGGCCGGATCTTGAGCATTTCTCTTTTGGATAAGTAAATTTCCAGAACCCTTACCCTGTCCCATATTTTAGAGGTTTCAGAGTTAACCGCAGCAGTATGGGTATCCTTGAACGTGCTGGACTCCAGTCTCATCTGCTGACCGATGCTCTCAATCCCCTTTAGATAGGCGGAATGCAGCGTTTCCCCCGTTCCCTTGATGAAATACGTCGTATGAACGTCGCAACGCTGGCGCTGCCTCTCTGCAGCATGAATTTTTGTTGCCCAATCTCCAAGGCTGTACCGAATGGACTCCTTGGAGGGACTCGGAATAAGGACGCATTGCCTTTTGAAATCGGGAAACAGGACGCGACTTCCGGGAGGAAGGTCTATTAGCTCTTCGGCTTGCAATTGAAGCGCTGCGTCCCATGTTTCAGAGGAGCCCTCATTGCCCAAGGAAGACATCACGATACCGAAAGTCTCCCGGGTCATATACTCCGTCATATCGCCTGCTTGTCCTAGCATTTCTCTGATCAGCGTCCAATCACTCAGCTTTTGCTTGTTGTCCATTGCCTCTTGAAGCTCGACAATCAATTTATCCACGGCCTGGCGAAGCGCCGCTTCTTCAACGGGCTTGACCAAATACTCCTTCACCCCTAATTGCATGCCTTGCTGAGCATAAGAGAAATCGCCGTAACCGCTCAAAATAATGGCCGCCATATCCGGGTAGCTTTTCTTTAAAGCTGCAATAAGCTCCAGACCGTCCATTCGGGGCATTCGAATATCGGTGATGAGAATGTCAGGTCGAATAGCGGTACACATTTCCATCATCTGAAAAGCATTCTGAGCCGTGTATATGACATGCTGCTCCTTGTATCTCTGGAGAAGGAACTCGATCTCCTCCAAGGCTACGATTTCATCCTCAGCTACAAAAATATTCATTGCGCCCTTCCCTCCCCGTCAACAATCGCCCCATAGGGAACCGTCAAATAGACCTGAGTGCCCTTCCCCAATTCGCTTTGAATGCGAAGTCCGTAGCGATCCCCGAACAGCAATTTCACTCTCTTCTGCACATTCGTAAGTCCAATTCCGGACTGGCTGCCCTCCATGGAGAGGGAATCCGTTATTTCACTTCCGTTTCCGGCGAGAGAACGTTGAACTAATTCCAATCGCTCTTTAGACATCCCCGGTCCAGTGTCGGTTACTTGAATGACAATGACCTGCACGCTGTGCTCCTCGGTTGCGCTCCAGACGGTCTCCAACGCTGCCGTTACTTCAATGACACAGCGATCCAGGCACTGTTCGACTCCGTAGATCATCGCATTCTCCACAATCGGCTGGATGGATAGCCGGACAACCTGCGATTGCATGAGAGATTCGGGCATATGACACCGATAAAGCAGCTTATCAGGAAAACGCAGCTTCTGAATATGCAAATAGTTATGAATGTGCCCCAGTTCCTCTCTCAAGGTCACCGTTCTTTTCCAAGTTTTCAAGCTATAACGAAACAGATCGGCCAGGGAGCCCGCCATCAACGCCACGTCCAGAATATTGCGCTTTCGGCAAAGCGCTTTCATAAGATTCAACGTATTAAACAGCATATGCGGATTGATCTGGGCCTGCAGAGACTGAAGCTGCGCATCCTTCTCCCGCAGCTCGGCCTGGTATACGCGATGAATCAGATGATCCACGCTTTCCAGCATGATGTTGAAAATCCGGGCAAGCTGTCCGATCTCGTCCCGAGTGCCTCTCTCGTATAAACGCACCTTGAAATCGCCCATCTCCACCCGTTTCATAGTGATCATAATTCTGGATAACGGTTTCACAATTCCAGATGCAAGATAGTAGGAGCATAGAGTGATGATTACAAGGAAAGAAATTCCCAGCCCAATGAGCAGATTGCGTATTTTAAGGGACTCTGTAATCGCCTCCGTATAAGGCAGGATCGATAACATATGCCAATGCGTATTTGACGATTCGACGGCAGAGTACAAATAACGCTCTCCACCCCATTCCATGAAGCCCGACTGGTCCTTCAGGGCTTGCAATATTGCCGAGTCCAGTTTCTGACCCGTCAGTTGACTGTGGCTGTCTAACAATACATTTTCGTCTTGAAGGACCATATATCTGGGCGTTACTTTCTGGTCCAGCTGGTATCGGTTTCCTATAATCTCCTGGAAGAGCTCCGTCTGCAAATCAATTTTCATAAAGGCCAGACGCTCTCCGCTCTCCAGATCGTTAATTGGACGTACCAACGAAAAAACCCGCTGTGAGTTCAGCATCGATTTGGTTTCCTGCCCTGTAGGCAAATAAAGTAGTACAGGAGCCTGGGTACTCGCCATCACTTCATACCAAGGCTCGTCCCGGACAGAAAAATCGGATCGGGGGGTATCTCCAAGGGAAATACTATAATTGCGGCCATCTTCCGAAAAGATGTTTACTCCCTGAATATAAGGCCAGGGCGATGAGAGCAGCAGCATCCGGTAGTTCATCTCATTGTTGTCTTCCAGAGGACCGATTTCGGAGGGGGCTCTCAGCACTCTTTGAATAATCGGATCGCTTAATATGGAGACAGATAGCCTCTCCATGTTCTGCATGTGGACATCAATCGTGATATTCATCTGTCTAATGGTTGTCTCCATCAAATCTTGCGTCCGGTGCCTGTAATCTTTAGTCATTTTGAAGTAAACCAAGGTGCCAATGATAATAAGGCTGAGAAAGAAAATAGCCGATATTGTTGCGGCAATTTTATTTTTTAAACGCCAGTCCACCCAGTTGATCATCGCGATGCGCTCCTTAATCGTGTGCCGAAGCAGAGATGTCATTAAACTATCATAATTCAAAGATGACGAGGTAGCCTAGTTCCTTCTTAACCCAGAGAAAAGACCAAACAGGAACTGCATCCATGAAGTATAGTATAGCTCAGCTTCGACACGATAATACAAGCCGCTTCCCCTGCACATAGGAGAAAGCGGCTTGTATTGGTCATCTGTATGTTCGTTATCCCAACCTCAGAAGCTCTTTCAAATGCACGGTCAGCTCTTCCGCCGCTCTTTCATGGGCTAATCTGCCCGGATGGTTCCTTGCGCCCACCGTAGCCTCCGTTGTTCTCGGAAGCTGGAATACCGTGGCCTTCCGGTCCCCCGTTCTCTGGATATAAGCATTCATGGCGCGGTGAATCGCCGGCATCATCGTTATGCCCAGCATGCCGTAAGCCCACACGATATGGGTGTGTTTGTTATATTGTCTGATCTTAACGAGGAAGCTCCCGACCGCCTGCTCGAACGCCGCCATATCCTCTTCCCGACAAGCGTCGTCTTCGCGCAGGCTGATTGCGGAGCCGTCGTTCGTGCCCAGATTCACCACTACGATATCCGGCTGCCACGAGTCGAAATCATTTTTCTCGAATGCTCCTAAAGCCTCGTTCCTCTCTCCCGTAAGAAGGCCGCACACCTGCTCGTAGTATTCCGGAAGGTTAGCGCGCGGTTTGTTGTCCCAGCTCTTCCATGCGCCCCATCCGCTTTGGGAAATAATCCGAAACTCCGCATTCAGGGCCTCTGCCGTCAACGCGCAGTAGTTGTGAACTGCGCTGAACCACATTGGAATCCAGTCCGTCTCCGACTTAGCGCCTATCGCCCCTTCTCCCGAAGTAATGCTGTCTCCGATAAACTCGATTCGATAGGCTTTCTCTTCAACCGGCCTGAAGCCTCCGTCCGACTTCACCGCATGAATCTGCAGACAGCACCCCGCATCTCCGCTCATCGCCTGCACGTCCTTGACCACTCGAACGTTTTTTACAGCCGCAGCATCCATGCCTCTGAATACGCAGATCCAATACTTTCCCGCCGTTAGCATCTGTCTGCTCACCGGAACGGAGTTCAGCTCGATGCTGATCCATGGCTCATATTGATCGTAAGCGGCTTCTACCTCAATCCACAGCTCCGTCCCCAGTGCGTTCAGCTCGATTGCGCTCCCTGTCCAGAAGAGCGTCAGCGGAGATAGACGCCCTGTCGTCCGGCCATGAATCTTCAGTTCGGCGATGTCGGGCAAGGCATACACCTTGAGCTTCGCCTCGGTATGGCGAACTATCGCTTCGATGACCGTATCCCATTCCTCCGGATGGATCTCATGTCCCGAGCCCTCCAGGGCGAGCAAGCGCCCCTTCGGAATCGCATTCGCCAACGCTACCCCATGCTCATAGGGAATAATCGGGTCCTCCGTGCCATGTATGACGAGTGCAGGAACGTCAATCTCGGCTGTACGGGCCAAATAAGAGAAGTCTCCGGTCACGACCCCGTGATTGCTCATGCTCGCCGGGCTTCTGCTTCTTCGAACTTCTTGCCGAGCCAGACGCCGCACCCGATCCTCCTCTAGCGGATGCTTCGAGCCTGCCAGAACCCTCCACTTGTCTACGGAGAATCGGATGATCTCTTCCTCGTCGGACCAGTCAATGGCATCGGAATTCGCGAAAAACTGCTTCACCTTCTCTTCCATTGGAGGAAGCTCCGGGGCAAAGTTGGATGTCGCCACAAGCGACAAGGTCAGCACTCTTGCGGGATGCCGCAGGGCCAGTATTTGAGCGAGCATACCGCCCATGGACATGCCGCAGATATGCGCTTGCTTAATGCCGTATGCGTCCAGCACCCCCGCGGCATCATCGGCCATGTCTTCGAACGTATACTCTGGCCGTCCCGGCTCATATGTGGTTGAACGCCCGACATCGCGGTTGTCATACCGAATCGCGAAGCGTCCGGCCGCTGCCAGACGCCGACAGAATTGTTCCTCCCACCAGACCATGGAGGCTTGAGCTCCCATGATCAGCAGAATAGCGGGATCCCCCGGACTCCCAAAGCTTTCGGCGCTAATCTCCACGCCGTTCAGTTGGATTAATCGTTCGCTCATCTCAGCCATCCCCCATGATTGAAAAAATAAAAAAGCCCAGGCTAGCCGCCTGTGCTTTCAGTAATCGAGAATAGCAAGAAGAGAAGGCCCCGATCCTTCAGCCTCATCTTGCATTGGATGTAATAAGGTTACCATGAGGTAAACTATTCTTCGATTACTACGCACAGAACATAGCCGAAATACGCCTATCCCATTCGTTGTGCACAGAAAAATCGAAAATTAGTTCAACACACGCAACCCTCCGCTCTTCCAAATTGGTTTTATCTTAGCACGACCTGTTTTGCCTGTCAAAGCTCGGATCGTCTTACGGCTTCGCGGTTCCTGTCAACCACGCGGCCAGCTCCTCGGTCTGGTGAAGAATGGCCAGCGGATCCCAGTATCCGGAACGGTCGCTTCTCCACAGGAAAACGCGGTTATTCTTGACGGCATCCAGCGAGCTCCAGACCGGCTCGGCTTTGATTTCGTCCAGTGTAAGGGAATCCGAGGTCAGAACGATGTAGTCCCCCGCATACTTCGGCAAGGCCTCGATCGAGACGGACGCCCATCCCGGATCCGCCATCTCGGCGGCAACGCCTGCCGGCGGATTGAAGCCAAACCCCTTGTAGATCGGCTGACCGCCTTTGCCGAATTGGCTTCCGACAGCCATTATGCTCTTGTCCGATATCTCCAGGACGGAGAACGTAGCGTCTGTGGGAACCGCCTTCAGCACGCTTTCCTTCGCGGCTGAAATACGCTGATCATAGTCGGCGAGCCAACTTTCCGCCTCCCGGCTCTTATTCAGCAATTCCCCGAAGTAGGCGATTTCCTCGTTTACCGTTTGTAAAGAAGCATAAGGAATAACGACCGTTGGCGCAATCTTGGCGAGCTGCTCATTCAACTCGGCATACATGTCGTCCATAATGATCAGATCCGGGTCCAGCGCCATAATCTTCTCCAGATTTCCGTTTCCGTCGCCTATGTTTTCGACATCCTTCAAGTATTCCTGAAAGTAAGGATTCTTGATATGGTGGTCCGAAGTGCCGATTGGCGTTACACCTAGCGCAATCAGGCTTCCCAGATATTCGCCCGCAATAATTCTTGTGGGATTGACCGGTACCTCTACGTCTCCGTTGACTGTTTTTATGATTTTCGTCTGCGGCTGCGCGGCCAGAGACTCCGATACGGATGGAGCAGATGAAGCGGTTGGCTGCTGAGCGGTCGGCTCATTGCTCACTCCGCAAGCGCTGAGTACAAGCGTAAGACTTAACAGCAATGCCGAGGACAATAACGTCCCGGACGGTTTGAACATCTCTGTGTCTTCCTCTCTATCGTCGATTTCACTATACTGATAATGATTCTCACTCGTATCAGTATAGCCACTCGACTCCAGAGGAACAATGGACGATCTCATGATTGTGGAAGGACAATCTCCTGACCGTCGACTCGCGGCATGCTCTTCCCGAAAGCGGGCAGGGGACAACCCTTTATGCTTCTTGAACAGCCTGCCCAGATAATAAGGGTCCTGGTACCCGACGCCGACGGCGATTTCCTTCAGGGTGGCATCCGTCTCCAGCAGGAGCGCCGTTGCCTTCTCGATGCGTACTTTGATTAAATAATCGATCGGGCTGAGCCCTGTGCGATTTTTGAAATAGGAGGACAGATGAGGAACGCTGTAATTCAGGCTATCCGACAGCGATTCCAGCGTAAGCGGCTCGGCATAACGGCTATGGATGAGGGAAACGACCTGTGCGGCCAGATCGCGTCTCTCCGCTTGTACGTTCTGTACGCGCATCTGCCCCAGCAGCTCATGCACGAACTGATAGAGTAAAGCCCGCGCTTGCAAGGAACCGAGCGGCTGGCGCTTGCTCCAGCTCTTGTACATATCGCTCAGGAAGCGGTGCAGGGCGACCGGAGCGACCGGGACAAAGCTGTAAGAAAGCTCGAATGCGCGCTTACGTCGACTGGCTTCGGCTGGCTTGTACGGGGCTGGAGAGATATCGCTCGCTTTATAATAAACGCTGTAATAGTCCAGTCCGTCGCCAGCGGCGTGAAGGTCGAGAAGCGAGCCTTTTCCCGCATGAAGCACCGTATAACGCTTGATCTCATGAGCTGCGCCGTCCAGCACAGCTGCTGCGCCGCCGCGAAAGGACATTAGGAACAAACCGGCAGGAACGACATACGCCCTCATGCGTTCGCCCGCCTTCATCGAGACACGGCGAATGTCCAGCACCTTGCAGTGTGCGTTATCCCATAGCTTCATCTGCTCGTTTATGTCCATATCGACCGAAACCGCCTTTTCTGAATGTCCTGATCGGATGGATGACGGCATCGGAACGGACCTTCGGGAACCGTGCTTATCTCGCCCCGACCCTCGACTTCGCGCGCAAGGTTTCGCCCAGCTTCATAAGCTCCAACGCCTGAGCGTCCAGCTTCAAGCGCTCCCACTCCGCGGTCAGCCGCCTGATGGCTTCTCCCGGCATATCGTCCGCTAGCCTGTAAGCCCCGTAATGCATCGGAATAAACTGACTGGCGCCTACATCCAGATAAGTCTGGACCGCCTCCTCCGGCGTCATATGAGAGGTCTGCATGAACCATTCGGGATCATAAGCCCCGATCGGAAGCAAGGCGATATCGATAGAGTAGGCTTCTCCAATGGCTTTGAACCCTCGGAAGTACCCGCTGTCACCCGCAAAGTAAATGGATGGGTTGTCTCCCGTCGCGTCACGGACGATCCAGCCCCCCCAGTGAGAGGTGTTCGTGTCCCATGGCGTCCTGCGCGTCCAGTGCTGAGCAGGCACCATATCGAAAGCAACGCCTTGCACCGTTACGCTCTGCCACCACGGAACTTCCTCCACCTTCGGAAAGCCTTTGCGCTTCAGCATTCCGGACAGCCCCTCGGGCACCAGCAGCAGCGGATTCCCGGGCAGCGCCCGCAGCGACGGGAGATGCAGATGATCGTAGTGGGCATGAGAGAGCAACACAACATCGATGGGGGGCAGCTCGTCCATTCGCAGGCCAGGCTCGCTAAGCCGTTTGGCGAAGCCCATCCGCTCGGCCCATACCGGGTCCGTAACGAGATTCAAGCCCCCGTATTGAATCAGGAAGGTGGAATGCCCGATCCAGGTAAGAGTCGTTTCCTTCCGATTGGCATGCAAATACTCCGCTTCCTTCTTCTCGGCCTGCGGAACCGCATAGCTCATATCCGGCTTCTTCCCCCTGCGCTCACGCTGCCAGTTTCTAAGATCGCGGAATGATTTAATCGTTGATACGCCGTCCAGATTCTCGAATCGCTTCCTGCTTCTCATGAATAGAACGTTCACCTCTTGCTTTTAATCTTCAAATATACGATACGGTTATAGCTCCTCCCATTGTATCATGCTGAACAGCTTTCAATTAATCCCTCGCCTTCAGAGGACGAAAGCCCATCCTCTCGCCAAGGATGGGCCTTCGTCTTCCAGTATTTCTTTACCCCGGTTGGCCGTTGCCTTTTCTTACCACGGGAATCCAGATTTCGGATTTGAATTGCGGCGAAGCCACTTCCTTGCTCTCGTTCCACAGCATTTCCGGCCCTTCGCTCAGTTCATAGTCCGAAGACGGAAACCATTCCGAGTAGATGCGTCCCCAGACCTCCTGAAGCGCGCTCGGAAAAGGACCTTCCGACTGGAACACAGCCCAGGCGGATGCCTGCACCTCCAGCTGCTCCAGCCCTTCTGGGGCCTCCTTCGTCGTGGCCGCTCCGATGTAGTGATCCAGCTCTCCTTTTTCCTCCATCCGGCCCTCGCCGAAATTAACAGAGGCGCTGATCAATCCTGATGGCTGGACATTCGACAGGCCTTTGAGGGTGCCGATTAATTCCGGCGTAAGGCTTTCATACATGGCGGCGATTCCGGGGTTCACTCCCTGGAATACGATCGGAACCCGTTTCTTGATCCCTACGATGCGAAAAGCCTCCTTGTCCTCGATGCGGTAATTCATTTCGCTTCCTCCCTTAACGGTTAGTTGAAAGGTCATCCGCGGGAAGGCTTTGAGCAATTGACCATGAACCTTGGCCTCCGAAGGCGTTACCCCATGTACGCTCTGGAATGCCCGGGCAAAGGAATCCGGAGAGGCATAGCCGTATTTCAAGGCGACATCGATCACCTTGCTCTCTCCATGGCTAAGCTCCAGCGCCGCCAGCGTCAGTCGTCTGCGGCGGATGTACTCCGACAAGGTGATGCCGGAAAGAAAGGAGAACATCCGGGTAAAATGATACTCCGAGCAGCAGGCGATTCTGGCGGCTTCCTTATAGTCCACTTCATGCGTCAGATTGTCCTCGATGTAGCTCAAAGCGACGTTCAGACGTACCAGCAAATCCATGAGCTCATCTCCCCCGTTGCTTAAATCTTATCCGTGCAGGGATTTTCTCTCCCGACATTTCGTGCACCATTTTGCAGGCTCCGCTTCGCCGCAGACGAGAAGCTCTCTATTGAGCAGATTGTAAACAATCCGTAGAGGATTAGGCAAGAATCGCCCCTGGTCGGCTTACCTTTCCTCAAGAGGAATACCGCAAGTGACGTCGAAATGAGAAGTTATGATAAAAACAAGAAAGATATGGATGATTACCTTGCTGTTTCTGGCAGCTTTAACGGGGCTTCGGTTCCTGTGGCTGCATTATAACTCCGATAATTCTTACCCGATTGCGGTCAAAGGCGTGCTGGATCTGCGGAGCTGGGAGGCTCTGACCGAGCATTCCCTTCCCTTGAGGGGGGAATGGGAGTTCTATCCTGGCATGCTGCGGTTCCAAGACGGCGTCCCTCCTTCCGCTGCGCCCGGGATGAGCAGATGGATCCAGGTTCCGAGCAACTGGTCGTTTGAAGATCAGCCTTACGGCAACGCCAACTACGGCTTCGGAACTTACCGCTTAAAAATACTGATCGATCCCGATCGAGGCAAGTCTTACGGCGTCTCCGTGTCGAGCATCAAGAGCTCGTCGGAGGTGTACATCAACGAACGGCTTCTCGGCCGTTCCGGTCAGCCCGCCGCAAGCAGAGAGGACTATACGCCGAAGGACGTGCCCTATTCGGCATACTTTAACGCAGAAGACAAGGGCGAGATCGAGCTTGTGGTCCAAGCGGCGAATTTCGACAACTCCCTTGATGGCGGGCTCGACCGCGTCATCAGATTCGGACTGGAGGACACGCTGAGAAAGGATCTGGGCTTCTCCAGAGGTATGGTTTGGGTCGCCTGCATCGCGTACGCCATTCACGTTCTGTACGGCTTTGTCCTGTATCTGGTAGGAAGCCGGGACAAGAAGCTCATCTACTTCTCCCTAATGATCGCGTGCATGATTCTCGCGACGCTAATGGACGGCGAAAGACTATTGTATCAATGGGTTCTGTTACCGTTCACATGGGGACACAAGCTCATGGTTCTCGGCATCCTGACCGGGGCTTATGTCCTGTATCAGCTCATTAAGGACATGCTGCCGGAATTGCTGAAGCGCCGGGCTTCCCTAGCCTATGAGCTGTTATGCGGAGCTGCGGTTCTGTCCGTATTCATCTTGCCCTTGCATACCGTGCTCGCTCTGCTGTATGCGTACCTCCTGCTCATGTTCGTCCCTTGCCTGTTCACGACCGTAGTCATGTACAGGTCGACAGCCCGAATAGATACGGACAGCCTATTCTTGCTTCTGGCTGCCGTAGCGGCGATCAACAGCTTGATCTGGCTCGTCGTGCTCAATGCTTATCAGATCGAGATGATCTCTTATCCTTTCGACCTCATCATCGCGATGATCTGCTTCTCGGCGTTCTGGTTCAAACGCTTCTTCCGCTTGTCCGAAGAATCGCATAGACTTGCGGATACGCTTCGGCAGGCGGACAAGCAGAAGGACGATTTCTTATCCACCGTCGCGCATGAACTGCAGAACCCGCTGCACGGTATGATCAACATATCGCAATCGGTCTCGGAGAGAGAAAGGAGCAGGCTGGGAGGCGACAGCGCCAACGATCTGCAGATGCTGGGGAAGGTCGGCCGACGGATGTCCCATATTCTGAACGATCTACTGGATATGGCCCGCCTCAAGGAAAATCGAATCAGTCTGATGCTCAGGAACATCTCCCTGCACGGCGTAGCCTCAAGCGCTATCGATACGCTGCGGTTTATGACGGAAGGCAAGCCTATACGCCTGATCAACCGTATACCGGTTGGCTTCCCGCTCGTCCAGGCCGACGAGAACAGATTGAATCAGGTGCTGTTCAATCTGCTGCACAACGCCGTGAAATACTCCGATGCGGGCGAGGTGTCGGTGCAGGCCGACATCCGTGACGGATGGGCGAGCATATCCGTTGCGGATACGGGAATCGGGATGGAGCCGGAGATGCTGAGCCGGATTTTCAAGCCCTATGAGCAAGCTTCGGCGGAAGGGGCTTCGCTTCGAGGCGGCTTCGGTTTGGGACTTAGTATTTGCAAGCAGCTTATCGAAATGCACGGAGGCGCTTTGACGGTCCGCTCCCAGCCGAATGAAGGCTCTGTGTTCACATTTACCTTGAAGCTGGGTTCCGAAGATAGCCGACAGGCGTCGGCCGAGCCGCTCATCGCGGCGACCCAGCTTGCACTGGAGCCTGACCCGATGGCCTGGGGGGTGTTGATTCTTCCTTCCGGCAAACCAGGCCAAAGCCCGTCCCCGGACCGGATTCGCTTGCTCGCAGTCGATGACGACCCCGTCAACCTGAATGTGCTGAGGACGATTTTTGCCGAGGAGAATTATGAGGTCTTCCCGGCTATCGACGGCCAGGAGGCGCTCGCGCTGCTGGAATATGGCGGATGGGACTTGATTATCTCGGATGTGACCATGCCGATCATGTCCGGCTATGAGCTGACTGCGCGCATTCGCGAGCGTTACTCCATCGCAGAGCTGCCTGTGCTGCTCTTGACGGCCAGCAATCAGGACAAGGATATTGAGGCGGGATTTCTGTGCGGCGCCAATGACTATGTAACCAAACCAGTGAACGCTACCGAGCTGAGGTCCAGAGTTCGATCGCTCACGAATCTGAAAAGATCGGTGAACGAACGCTTGAGGATGGAAGCGGCGTTGCTGCAGGCTCAAATCAAGCCTCATTTTATGATCAATACGTTTACCGCCGTCTCCGCTCTCAGCAAGATTGACACGGACAAAATGGACAGCCTGTTCGAGGAGCTGACTCAGTACTACCGGCTCGGCATCGATTTTCAAAACTCCGACCAGGCCGTGCCGCTCGAACGGGAGCTTAAGCTTGTTCGCTCTTACCTGTATATCCAGAAGGAGCGCTTTGGGGACAGGCTTCAGGCGGTATGGGAAATCGATTCCGACATACATATCCACCTGCCCCCTCTGACCCTTCAGCCTTTGGTGGATAATGCGGTTACGCATGGCCTGTTGAAACGGAACGCGGGCGGCGAAGTCCGGATTCGCATCACCGATCTCGGCCGAACCGTCGAAATCTGCGTCTCCGACAACGGCGTTGGGATCGAGGAGGAAACACTCGCGCAACTCCTAGATAGACAGAAGGGCGGACGCACGGGAATCGGGCTGCTGAATACGGATCGACGGTTGAAACAATTTTGCGGCAGCGGCCTGAGAGTGGAAAGCAAGCTAGGTTCCGGAACCTCAGTATCCTTCACGATACCCAAAATGGAGATGACGCCTCCGGGCGTCTGAAATCAGCAGAACCACTCCGACAAGGGAGTGGTTTTGCTGATTTGCGGCCCCGCACTTCCGTCGCGTCGGCTACTTAGGAAATTCCTTTGACGAGCTGGCCCAGAGCTTCTTGAATAGGCGTTAACGGGCGGCCCAGAAGACGCTCGAAGTCGTTGCTCTCCAGCTCCAGTGTGCCTTCGCGGATGCCTTGCTGAATGCCGATAAGGAAAGGCACGATAAATTCCGGCACTCCTGCCTGACCCATGATCTCCGCATAGGCGGCATCGTCCACTTGCTGAACCGGCACCTCCTTGCCCAGAACAGCGCCGAGAGCGGCTGTCAGCTCCGCCTGCGTCAACGGCTTGCCGGACAGCTCGTAAATCGTATTCTCGTGCCCGCTCCCGCTCAGCACGGCTGCTGCCGCTTCCGCATACTCTTGCTGAAGCGCCCAGCCGACTTTACCGGAGCCTGCGGATGTTACCCATGGCGCTCCTGCAAGTACGCCCTGGATGCTTGAGATTTCATTTTCCAGGTACCAATTGTTTCTGAGGAAGGAGTAAGGAATTCCGGTTGCGAGAATGGCTTTCTCAGTCGCTTGGTGCGGCGCGGCCAGGAACAGCTTGCTGTCCGCCGCGTTCGCCAGGCTCGTATAAGCGATAAAGCCGACCTTCGCGCGTGCAGCCGCTTCTACCGCGTTCGTGTGCTGACGAATTCTCGTTTCCGTATCGCCGTCCGCAGAGATGATGAGAAGACGGTCAATTCCGGCAAAAGCCGCATCCAACGTTTCCGGACGGTCGAAATCCGCTTGGCGGACATCCACTCCGCGAGCCCGAAGGGCCTCGGCTTTCTCCGGGTTGCGAACGCTGACGGCCAGTCGGCTGGCAGGAACGGATTGCAGCAGCGCCTCGACTACCTTTGCCCCAAGCTTACCCGTTGCGCCTGTCACTAAAATTTTCATAAACTCTACCTCCGCTGTGTTGTAGTTTTAATTGTTATAACCGCATCGGTTACAACTTGTATAAAATAAAAGCTCTAATAAGAGCTATTATTCAAAACCTCTCGGTCAATTGAGCTAACGTCGTTTGCTCCAGTCTTCTCTCCATCACCCGTTGAGCTTCTTCCAGCTCCTTCTGAAGCACGAGCTCAATATTGCGTCCTACGGGACAGTTCATGTTCGGCTTCTCATGAATGCGGAACAGCCGATTTTCTTCCGTCACATCCACGGCGTGATAAATATCCAGCAGCGTAATTCGGCTTGGCTCCTTCAACAGGGCGGCGCCTCCGACTCCAGGACGCACCTCCACCAATCCCGCCTTCTTCAGCATGCCCATAATTCTCCGAATCACGACAGGATTCGTATTCACGCTTCCCGCGATAAAGTCGCCGGTGCATTCCTGCGGACTAACAGCAATTAAGGACAGCGTGTGCACAGCAATGGAAAAGCGCGTACTGATTTGCTTCATTTCAATCACCACCGTTGTAACCATTTTAGTTACTACGAATCGCTTTGTCAAGGACAACACAACGGATCAATCCGCGAATGAAGATTTCGCGGGCCTCTCGGCCCACCGCTTATTTTTTGGCAGCATGCGAGAAGATACCGGCTATGATAACTCCGATCAAAACCACGATCATCGCCTGCAGCAATCCGATCTTTTCTCCAAGCACTCCCAGCACTGGCGGCCCTGCCAAGAAAGCAACATAGCCCAAGGTAGAGATCATGGCAACCCGCGCTACCGCGCCGTTGGGATCATCTCCCGCAGCGGACAGCCCTACCGGGAAGCCCAACGAAGCGCCTAGCCCCCACATAAACACCCCGATAACGGCAATCGCTACGGATGAGCCGAAGATGACAAGCAGCAATCCGATCGCGGCCGAAACGGCGGCAACCCGGAGGACAAGCACTCGGCCGTATCGATCCAGAAAGAACCCCCCCGATATTCTTCCGATGAGCATCGCGGCCAGAAAAACGCCATAGATCGTAGTGCCGGCGATTGCACTAAGCTGAAACCCGTCGACCATGATTAACGGCAGCCAATCATTCGCGGAGCCTTCGGCAAAGGCCATACCCAGCACAATGACCCCGATAAGCAGAGTTCTCGGTTCCTTCCAGATCTTGATTGCCGGCGCTGCCTGTTGGTCGACGCCTGATTTAGAGACGGCTTCCTCTTTGCCCGTTCCATTCGGCAAGTATTTTGATATTCCCAGAACGATAAGGACGATGAGGACCCCAATGATGAGCAGATGATACACCGCATCGAAGTGCAGCTTAATCGCCAAAGAGCCTAGCCCGGCTCCTATCAATGTACCACCGCTGAACGAGGCGTGCATGAGAGGCAATAACGTTTTGCCCGCCTGATGCTCCAGCGCCGAGCCCTCGACGCTTTGCGCGACTTCAATCAAGCCATAGCCAAGGCCGAACAGGGCCAATCCGGCAAAAACCGTCCCGATGGAAGGGATAGCCAGCCCCAGGCAAACTACGAATAACCCTGCCGACACCAAGATAATACTTGTACAGATGGTTAGCCGCGCGCCATAACGGGCGATCACTTTGCTTGCCGCTGTCAACCCGATGATGGAGCCGAATGCGAGTCCGAAAATAACCCAGCCCATCGTTGAAGTTGAAGCTTGAAGAATGTCCCTGACTTCGGGTGTTCTTGAAATCCACGACGAAAACGCCAGCCCCGACAGAGAAAAGATGATAAACAAGGCTATTTTTCGCAATCTGACTTCTCTGCCCGCATTGAATTGTTGTGCTCGCTCACTCATGCTGATTATTCCTTTCTGAGCGCCCGGATTGCTTATCTTTTCTCGATGACTTGCAGCCGATAGGTCAAGCTTTCCAGGGTCGCGGCGACCATGCCCTTCATGTATTCCCGACGCGTATCGTTCTGGATATAAAGCTGAGGCATATGCTCCTCCGGAATGTCCCTCCGGCAACCCGCATAGAGCTCGTCCAGCTGAGTCTCCCGAGGGAGATCGCCTGTAATGACAATGGTCACCGGGTTAATGATGGCAATGATCGAGGTCAGCGTATTGGCGGCTAATCTGACGAAGCCTTCGTCGGTGTGCAGCTGCCGCAGCTGCTCCTCGCGCGTCATGCCAAAGGGCAAAAAGGAAACCTCTCCGCCGAAGGTCGTGTTGCCGGACAAGATTCGTCCGTCGACGATAAACCCGGCGCCGGGATAATGATTTCTGGGAAAGGTCGCGACCGCGAACGTCTTTTCCTCATCAAAATTTTGCAAATGATAGAAGCCGTACACCGTCATGTTCATATCGTTCTCGACAGTGACCGATATTTCATACTTTTCTTCGAAATACGGCCCTAACGGTTGGCCCGCAAGGTCCGGAACATCGCAAACGCCGACTACTCCCCGATGGACAACGCCGGGTACTCCAATGCCGATCGCTTGTACATTGCCGCTTTCGCCGATCAGCCTTTGGCTTAGTCGATCTATCGTATCCACATCGAGATGCGCGAACTCCAAGGTTGCTTCCTGGACGATCTCGCCGACCAGATTCGCAAGGCTGTAGCTGATGGAGTGAATGCCTCCCTCGGTCTTGACGAGCAAACAAAGAATACAGCCAAATTCGGCGTTGTACCTATACTGCTTGGCCGGTCTGCCGCCGCTCGTTCCTTCCGGCTCCATCTCGATCGCTTCGCCTGCGGCGACAAGCTCGTTCAAGATCGTGCCGCATGTGGCTACGCTCAGCTTGGTTAAGCCTGCAATCGACGCTTTGGTGCCCATTCCCTGCGCCTTTAGCGCATTCTTCACAAGCTCTACGTTCATTCTTTTCACTTGAATCGTGTTATGCGTGATGGGCTGCATGTCCTCAGTCCTTATTATAATACTTTTAATAACTAATTTAATATCAGAAGTGTAGCGCACCTTGCTCCCGAAGTCAATCGTTCCGAACCTAAGATGTCCGGCTGATTTGTCATTGTGCTGTGATCATGTCACCACATGGCTGTTCTGAGATCAGGTTACCATGGGCCAGGAGACATTGAGCAGAGCAGAGATGAAGAAGGCTGTCGTGGTGGAGAAGATCATTAGCGGACGGATGACGAATGCGGAAGGAGCAGCCGCACTCGGCACGAGCGAGTATGTGTTGGGAAAACATTAATTCCTCAGAGTCAGAGTTTGCACGGAGCAGGTGAGGAGCAGAGTAGTGCTGCAAAGTCGAACTAGCGGCCTGCACGGAGCAGGTGAGGAGCAGAATAGTGCTGCAAAGTCGAACTAACGGCCAGCACGGAGCAGGTGAGGATAAGAGTAGTGCTGCAAAGCCGAACTAGCGGCCTGCACGGAGCAGGTGAGGAGCAGAATAGTGCTGCAAAGTCGAACTAACGGCCTGCACGGAGCAGGTGAGGAGCAGAGTAGTGCTGCA